>NZ_JBHNYP010000032.1:0-26632 GCF_054960655.1 Micrococcus sp. PSi08
GGTGCGGGAACCGGCGCGCGCGCCCGGCCGTTTCCCGAACGAAAGCGGTGCGACACGCCGCCGTTTCCCGAACGAAAGCGGACGGGGGCGGGTGTCAGCCGATGACCGCGTCCACCAGCCGCTGCGCCTCCGCCTGCACCTGCGTCAGGTGCTCGGGGCCGCGGAAGGACTCCGCGTAGATCTTGTAGACGTCCTCGGTGCCGGAGGGCCGCGCCGCGAACCACGCGTGCTGCGTGACCACCTTGAGCCCGCCGATCGGGGCGTCGTTGCCCGGGGCGTTGGTCAGCGTCGCGAGGATGGTCTCGCCGGCCAGCTCGGTCACGGGGACGTCGTCGGGGGAGAGGGTCTTCAGCTTCGCCTTCTGCTCGGCGGTCGCGGGGGCGTCGATGCGCGCGTACGCCGGGTCGCCGTGCAGGGCCACGAGGTCGCGGTACCGCTCGGACGGGGACTGGCCCGTCACGGCGATGATCTCCGCGGCCAGCAGGCACAGCAGCAGCCCATCCTTGTCCGTGGACCACGGGCTGCCGTCGAACTGCACGAAGGACGCGCCCGCGGACTCCTCGCCGCCGAACACACCGGTGCCCGTCAGCAGGCCCGGCACGAACCACTTGAAGCCCACCGGCACCTCCACGAGCTCGCGGCCCAGGTCCCCGGCCACGCGGTCGATCATCGAGGAGCTCACCAGGGTCTTGCCCACGCCCGCGCTCTGGGGCCACTGCTCGCGGTGGCGGTACAGGTAGTCGATGGCCACGGCGAGGTAGTGGTTCGGGTTCATCAGCCCGCCGTCGGGGGTGACGATCCCGTGCCGGTCCGCGTCGGCGTCGTTGCCGGTGGCGACGTCGAAGGGCGCCTGCCCGTCCGCGTCCGGGGTCATCCGCTCGATCAGCGAGGCCATCGCGTTCGGCGACGAGCAGTCCATGCGGATCTTGCCGTCCCAGTCCAGGGTCATGAACCCGAACCGCGGGTCCACCTCCGGGTTCACCACGGTCAGATCCAGCCCGTGGCGGTCGGCGATCTCGCCCCAGTACGCCACGGACGCCCCGCCCATGGGGTCGGCGCCGATGCGCACGCCCGCCTCGCGGATCGCCTCCACGTCGATCACCTGCGGCAGATCGGACACGTACCGGTCCAGGAAGTCGAAGCCGCCCAGCTTCGCGTGGCCGGCGACGTCGGCGCTCGCCACCCGGTGCACGCCCGCCAGCCCGGCGGCGAGCAGCTCGTTGGCGCGGTCGGCGATCCACGTGGTCGCCTCGGTGTCCGCGGGGCCGCCGTGGGGTGGGTTGTACTTGAAGCCGCCGTCCGCGGGCGGGTTGTGCGAGGGGGTGATCACGAGGCCGTCCACGAGGCCGGCGTTGTCCCCGTCCACCGCGAAGCCCGACGGCGACAGCTCGCGCCCGGCGTTCAGGTGCAGGATCGCGTGGGAGACGGCGGGGGTGGGCGTGTAGCCGCCGCGGGAGTCGACGAGCACCTCGACGTCGTTGCCCAGCAGCACCTCGACGGCGGTGTCCTGCGCGGGCCCGGACAGGGCGTGCGTGTCCCTGCCGACGAGGACCGGCCCCGTGATCCCGTGGTGCGCGCGGTACTCGACCACGGCCTGCGTGATGGCGGCGATGTGGTCGTCGTTGAACGAGGTCGTGAACGCGGAGCCGCGGTGGCCGGAGGTGCCGAACACGACCTTCTGCGCCGGGTCCGTCACGTCCGGGTGACCGGTGCGGTACGCCTCCAGGAGGGCGTCGACGTCGATGAGGTCCTGCGGCAGGGCGGGGGTGCCGGGACGCTCGGCGGCGGGCAGGGCGGCGGTGTTCTCGGTCATGTGCCACACCTTGGCACGGGCGGGCGGACGGGGGAAGACGCGCGGCCCAGCGGGACGACGGCGGCGGTCACTCCCGGCAGCCGGCGCACAGCCCCCAGTAGTAGACCTCGGCCTCGTCGACCGCGAAGCCGTGGTCCTCGGGGGCGTCGAGGCACGGGGCGGAGCCGGTGCGGCACGGCACGTCCACGACCGTGCCGCAGCCGCGGCACACGAGGTGGTGGTGGTTGTCGCCCGTGCAGATCTCGTAGCGGGCCGGAGAGCCGGCGGGCTGCAGGGAGCGCACGAGCCCGGCCTCGGCGAGCGCGTGGAGGCAGTCGTAGACGGCCTGGTGCGAGGTGCCGGGCAGGGCCCGACGCACGGCGGCCAGCACGGTGGACGCGTCCGCGTGGGGGTGGTCGGCGAGGGCGGTCAGCACCGCCAGGCGGGGCCGGGTCACGCGCAGGCCGACGCCACGCAGCAGCGTGCGCTCGTCCTCGTCCCGCGTCGTGGTCTCCATGCCAGTCGATCCCATCCGGTTCTCTGGAACATGTCAAGAAAGAGCGGGCCGCTTCGCCCCCGGCGCACCGGCCATTCCCCGCCGTGCCCGTGCTGACTACGGTGAATCCTCGACCCCGGGGCGCACCGGCCCGGGCGCCGTCGACGAGGAGGTCCCCACCCATGGCCCAGCCCGAGCCCGTCCGTCTCGTCCCGGGTGGAGCCGTGGACCGCCCGGCCGAGCAGGCCCTCCTCGCGGCCGCCGCGGCCTGCGACGGGGACGTCGACGCGATGGTCGAGCTGCTCCGTGCGGCGTCCGGCGCCGCGTCCGACGAAGACGCCGCCCCGCTCGACCTGCCGCTGACCGGCGCGGGGCGCACCCGGGAGCAGTGGGAGCTGCTCGCCTCCGTCGCCGCGCAGGACCTCTCGGCCGCCCGCGTGCTCGAGCCCCATCTGGACGCGCTCTCGATCCTGTCCCAGGCCGGCGTCCCCGCCCCGGCCGGGCTGCTCGGCGTCTACGCCTCCGAGTCCGGCGGCCGCACCCCCGCCCTGCGCCCCGTCCCGGATGGCCCCGACACCGCCTGGCTGCTCGACGGCGAGAAGCCGTGGTGTTCGCTCGCGGACCGGTGCGCGGCCGCCGTCGTGACCGGCCGGGAGGCGGACGGCACCCGCCGCGCCCTGCTCGTGGACCTGTCCCACCCCGGCGTCGCCGAGACCGACTCGGCCTGGCCCGCGCTCGGCCTCGCCCCGATCCGCACGGTGGGCCTGGCCTTCGACGCCGTCCCCGGCAGCGCCGTCGGCGGCGCCGAGTGGTACCTGCGCCGGCCCGGCTTCGCATGGGGCGGCATCGGCGTGGCGGCGGTGTGGTTCGGCGGCGCCGTCGGCATCGCCCGCACCCTGCGGAACGCCACCGCCGCCCGCGCGGCCGCCGAGGCCGAGGGCCGCGGACCGGGCCCGGACCAGATCGGCCAGGCGGCGCTCGGCCGCGTCGACCGGCTGCTCCATGCGATGGCCGCCCTGCTCGCCCGTGCCGCCGACGACGTGGACGCCGGCCGCTTGGACCACGGCCGCGGCATGGTCGAGGCCGACCGGATCCGCGGCACCGTGGCGCAGCTGTGCACCGAGGTGATGGACGTCGTCGGGCAGGCCACCGGCCCCGGCCCGCTCACCGGCAGCGCCGCGCACGCCCGCGCCGTCGCCGACCTGCAGGTCTACCTGCGCCAGCACCACGGACACCGCGACGACACCCGGCTGGGCGCCGCGCTCCTGACCGGCGAGACCGACGGCGGCTGGACGTGGTGAGCTTCTCCCACACCGACGACGGCACGTCCGAGGCGGCCTGGGCCGAGGGCGGCGTCGGCGAGCTGCCGGAGCTGCGCCTGCCCGTCTGGGACGCGCAGACGCTGCTGCTCGTGGCCGTGGCGCACCCGGACGACGAGACCCTCGCCGCCACCGGCCTGATCCGCTCCGCCCTGCGCGGCGGGGCACGCGTGCACGTGCTGGTCGCCACCGCCGGCGAGGCCTCCCACCCGCACTCGCCCACGCACACGCCCGAGGACCTGGTCCGGCTGCGCCGGGACGAGATGGAGCACGCCCTCGACGCCCTCGCCGCCGGCCTGCCCGCCTCCGCAGGCCCCGGCTCTCCGGCGCGGGACCGGCTGACGTGGGCGTCCCTGGCCCTGCCCGACTCCGGCGTGGCCGAGCACGAGGACGCCGTGCGCGACGCCGTCGCCGCGGCCCTCGACGCCCACCCCGGCCCCGCCGTGCTCGCCTCCCACGACCCCGGCGACGGCCACGCGGACCACGAGGCCGTGGGCCGCGCCGTCGGCGCGGTCGCGGGCGAGTGCGACCTGCCGCTCTACGCCTTCCCCATCTGGTTCTGGCACTGGGCCGACCCGGCCGACCTGCCCGCCCGCCGCTACCGACGGCTGCCGCTCACCGACGACGACCGGGCCGCCCGCCGTGCCGCCCTCGACGCGCACGCCTCCCAGGTCCGGCCCCTCTCCGACGCGCCCGGTGACGAGGCGATCCTCGGCCCCGCCGTGCTCGCCCACCACGAGCGCCCGTTCGAGGCCCACCGCGTCTCCGGCCCCGACGACGCCGACGCCCACCGGGCCGCCGCCGTCTTCGACCGGCTCTACCGGGCCCAGGAGGACCCGTGGCGCTACCTCAGCTCGTCGTACGAGGCCCGCAAGCGGGCGCTCACCCTCGCCGCCCTGCCCCGGCCCCGCTACGGGACCGTGGTGGAGGCGGGCGCGTCCATCGGCGTGCTCACCGCGGACGTGGCCGCGCGCGCGGACCGCGTGGTCGGCCTCGAGGCGTCCCCCACCGCCGTCGAGCGCGCCGCCGCCCGGCTGTCCGGCGCGCCGCACGCCGAGGTGCGCCGCGCCGTGCTGCCCGCGGACTGGCCGGCCGACGTCGCCGGCGCGGACCTCGTGATCGCCTCTGAGATCGGCTACTTCCTGCAGCCCGAGGAGCTCGACGCGCTGATCGACGATGCCGACGCCGCGCTCGCCCCCGGCGGCGAGCTGCTGCTGTGCCACTGGCGCCACCCCATCGAGGGCTGGCCGCTGGACGGGGACGCCGTGCACGCGCGCGTCGCCGCCGACCCGCGCTGGCGGCTGCGCACCGAGCTCGTGGAGGACGACTTCCGGCTCAGCCTCCACGTGCGGGCCGCCGCCGCGACCCACGCCGTCGTCGTGGTGCCCGCCAAGGACGAGCAGGAGCGGCTGCCGGCCGCGCTCGCGGCCCTCGCCGCCGCCCTGGACCGCTGGGAGGAGCACCACGCGCAGGGCACGGCCGCGGTCGTGGTCGCCGCGGACCGCTGCGACGACGCCACGGTGGCCGCCGCCCTCGAGGCCCGCGCCGCCGACCCGCGCATCCACGTCCTCGAACTGGGGGAGCCGACCGCCGGGCAGGCTGGCGTCGGGCGGGCCCGCCTCGAGGGCGCCCGCCGGGCCCGCGCGCTGTTCCCCGACGTGCCCGCCGAGCGCCTCTGGCTCGCCTCCACCGACGCGGACAGCCGCGTTCCCGCCGACTGGCTGCTGGCGCAGACCGTGGCCGCCGGCCGCGACGAGGCGCTCGTGCTGGGCACGGTGGACGTGCGCCAGGGACCGCTGCGGCAGGCCTGGCTCCGCGGCTACCGGCACGAGGAGGGGCACGCGCACGTGCACGGGGCGAACTTGGGGCTGCCGTGGTCGCTCTACGAGGCCGTGGGCGGATTCCCGCCGGTGGCCGAGCACGAGGACGTCGGCCTGGCCGAGGCCGTGCGGGCCCTGGCGGGGGAGCGCGACGGTGGTGAGGGCCGCCGGGTGCGCGTGATCGCCACCGACACCACCCGCGTGCTCACCTCGTCCCGCCTGGAGGGGCGGACCCCCGGCGGGTTCTCCGGGTACCTCAAGGCGGTGGGCCGGCCCGGGTGAGGCCGGCCGTGGAGCAGGGGTGCGGGGCCGGGCCGGGTCCGGGGGCACCGCCTAGACTCGGCACCGGACCGCGACGCCCCGAACCGGAAGGACCGTCATGACCGACCCCCACGCCTCCCACGACCCGCGCCGTGAGGCCGCCCGGCCGAGCTGGTACGGGTCCGAGGCCGGTGCGGGCTCCTCCGGCACCGGCTCCTCCGCCGCCGGCTGGCCCGACGCCCCGGCCGGCGACGCCGACCGCGCCGCCTGGGACCGGGCCCCCTCGTACGCCGAGCAGGAGGGGCAGACCCGCCCCGCCTACGGGCAGCCGTACGGCTACGGCCAGGACGCGAACACCGTCCCCGCCTACGGCTACGGGCAGGGCACGCCCGGCCACGGCTTCGGAGCCCCGCTGCAGCCCGGCCAGACCGACGGCGTCGGCCGCTCGGTGGCGTCCATGATCCTCGGCATCATCTCCGTGGTGGGCGGGTTCACGTTCCTCCTCCCGCCGATCGTGGGCGTGGTCCTCGGCCACATCGGCCTCAAGCGCGAGCCCCACGGCCGCGGCATGGCGATCGCCGGCCTCGTGATGAACTACGTGTCCCTCGCCCTGCTGCTGCTCGCCGTCGTGTTCCTCGTGATCCTGGTGATCGCCGGGATCTCCCTGGGCGACTACACCTCGACCTGACCGGCCGGCTCAGCCGGCCAGCAGCAGCTCGAGATGTGCGGCCAGGGCGAGCAGGGGCGCGGACGTGCCGGGCCGACCGATGAGCTGGACGGACCAGTTCAGGCCCCGCTCGTCCCGGAGCACGGGCACCGCGACCGCGGGCAGGCCGAGCACGTTGACCATCGAGGTGTAGGGCGTGAACGCGCACTGCGCCTCGTAGTTGGCCTCGGGCTCCATCGCCAGGAAGTGGCCGACCGGCGGGGGCGCGGTGGCCAGCACCGGGGTCATCACCACGTCGACGGCGGCGAACTGCGCCCGCACCCCGCGCGCCCACTCCTCGAGCCGGTGGGCGGCGTCGTCGAGCTCGGCGCGCCCTGCGGCCCGGGCCGTGCGCAGGAAGTGCGCGGCCACCGCGCCCACGTGGGCCTCGGCGTCCTCCGGCAGCGGCGCCCGGAGCAGTCCTGCGGTCCACACCGTGCGGAAGTCCCGGTGGTAGTCCTCGCCGTAGTAGGGGGAGAGGTCCTCGACCGCGTGGCCGCCCGCGTCCAGGGCGGCGGCGGCCTTCGTCAGGGCGGTGACGGCGGGCCGGGCCAGGGAGATCTCCAGGTCGGGGGCGAACGGCGAGGCCGTGGTGACGCCGATCCGGCGGACGTCGACGGCGTCCCCGGCCCGGGCGGTCTCCACGGTGCGGCGCAGGTCCGACAGCACCCGGCCGGGCAGGCCCTCGGGGGTGAGCATCACGTCGTAGAGCAGGGCGGCGTCCTCGACCGTGTGGGCCAGCGGGCCCGACACCGTGAGGTTGCGGACCGTGTCCGCGTGCTCGTCCATTGGCAGCTCCCCGCGACCGGGCTTGAGGCCCACGAGCCCGCACGCCGCGGCGGGGATGCGGATGGACCCGCCCCCGTCCGAGCCCGGGGCGAACGGCAGGATCCCCGCGGCGACGGCGGCCGCGGCCCCACCCGAGGAGCCACCCGCGGTGCGGGCGGGGTCCAGGGGGTTGCGGGCCGGCGCCGTGACGAGGTTCTCCGAGTAGGAGTCCAGGCCGAACTCGGGCACGGTCGTCTTGCCGAGGGTGACGGTGCCGGCCCCGCGCAGGCGGAGCGCGAGCGGGTCGTCCTGCGCGGCCGGCGGCGCGTCGGCCAGCAGGGCGGAGCCGAACCGCGTGGGCATCCCGCGCACGTCGATCAGGTCCTTGTACGCCAGCGGAAGGCCGTGCAGGGAGGCGGGGGCGCCGTCGTCGTCCGGGGCGGGGGAGGTGTGCGGACCGGGCACGGCCCGGGGCGCGACGCGCGGGTGGGCCGCGTCCAGCTCGGCCGCACGGGTCCGGGCCCCCTCGGCGTCGAGGAGGGCGAACGCGCCGAGGTCCGCGTGGGCCTGGGCCGCGGCGAGGGCGGCCTCCGTGACCTCCCGGGCGCTCAGCTCCCCGGCGGCGAGGTCCTCCCGCAGGCGCACGGCCGAGCGGTCCAGGAGCCGGGCTGGGCCGGGGGCAGAGGGGGTGCGGTCGTCGTCGTCGGCGGCGGGTGCGGCGTCGGAGGTCTGCATGCGGCCGAGCCTAACGGGCGTGGCCCGGGTCATGGACGGCGGGGCCTTCCTGGGACGTCCGGGCGGGTGGCTACGCTGAAGCCATGAGCGCCTTCGAGACCGTCGATGTGAACGAGATCCCCGCCGATGCAACCATCCTGGACGTCCGCGAGGACGACGAGTGGGCCCTGGGCCGCGCCGCCGGCGCCCAGCACATCCCGCTGGGCCAGCTGCCGGACCGGCTCGAGGAGCTGGACCCGGACACGGACTACTACCTGATCTGCCGCACCGGCGGCCGCTCCGCCCGCGCCGCCGAGTTCATGACCGGCCGCGGCTACTCGGCCATCAACGTGGCCGGCGGCTCCGGCGCGTGGCTCGAGGCCGGCAAGCCGATGGAGGCCGACGGCGACGCCGAGCCCACCGTCAAGTGACGGGGACGGGCTCCGCTGACGCGACGCCGTCGCGCCTGCGCTACGCCTTCCTCGGCCCGGCCGGCACCTTCACCGAGGCCGCCCTGCGCAAGGTGGCGGACCCGGCCGAGGCCGAGTTCGTGTCTGCGGGCTCCGTGCTGAGCGCCGTGGCGGCGCTGCGCAGGGGGGAGGTGGACCGCGCCGTCGTCCCCATCGAGAACTCGGTGGAGGGCGGCGTCTCCGCCACCGTGGACGAGATCGCCCTCGGGGAGACGCTGCAGATCCTCGCGGAGGTGCACGTGCCCATCAGCTTCGTGCTCGTGGGCCGGCCCGGCGTCGCGATGGAGGACGTGCGGCGCGTGACCACGCACCCCCACGCCTGGGCGCAGGTGCGCGGCTGGGCCGAGACGGCGCTGCCGGGTGTGGATTTCACGCCCGCCCCGTCGACGGCGGCCGGGGCCGGCCTCGTGGCCCAGGGCGACTTCGACGCCGCCGTGTGCGCCCCGCTCGTGGCCGAGCAGACCGGGTTGCCGGTGCTCGCCGAGCGGATCGAGGACGTGCCGGGCGCCGTGACGCGCTTCGTGCTGCTCTCCCGGCCGACGGCCCTGCCCGCGCCCACGGGAGCGGACAAGACCACGCTGGTGGTGCCGCTGCCGGAGGACCGGCCCGGCGCCCTCGGGCAGATCCTGGCCGAGTTCACCACGCGCGGGGTGAACCTCTCCCGCATCGAGTCCCGGCCGACCGGCGAGGGCATCGGGCGGTACTTCTTCTCCCTCGACCTCGAGGGGCACCTGGCGGAGGCCCGCGTGGGTGATGCGCTCGCGGCCCTGTACCGGGAGTACCCCGACCTGCGGTTCCTGGGCTCGTACGCGCAGGCCGAGCCCGTGCCCACGAGGGTGCCGGCCGAGTTCACCGACGCCGCGTATCGCTCCGGCCGCGCCTGGGTGGAGTCCCTCCGCTCCCGCTGAGGCGGTGCCGCACTTTCGTTCGGGAAACGGCGGCCCCAGGGTCACTTTCGTTCGGGAAACGGCGGCCTCGAGAGACTTTCGTCGCCGAAACGGGACGATCACCACGACGACGGGCCGTCGTCGCGCTTCCCGTCCGCGCGTCGCCCCGGCGCCCGTTTCCCGAACGAAAGTGGTGGTGAGGCGCCCGTTTCCCGAACGAAAGCGCTGGGGAAGCCGCCGTTTCCCGAACGAAAGCGGGGACGGGGGGTCAGATGTGCGGGGCCGGTTCCGGGACGGGGGCGGCGGCGGAGACGCCGTCGTCGCGGACGGAGGCGTCGTCCTCGGCCACGAGCATCACGACGAGCGAGTCCGGCCGCACCCGGGCGTCGAGGGCGGTGATGACCCCCGTGGCGTCGCCGTCGAGCTGGGAGGGCATCGGCTCGGCGAACTCGACCTTCACGCGCTGGGCCTGCTCCGTGTGCATCGCGGGGACGGAGCTGCGGTGCCGGGTCACGGTCTTCACGGCGATCCGCGCCCAGTCGAGCGCGTGCCGGGGCGAGAGGACCATGACGTCGAGGAGGCCGTCGTCGAGCTTGGCCTGGGGCAGCAGCTCGACGCCGCCCGTGAGCATCCCGCAGTTGGCCACCATCACGGTGCGCACCTTGAACCGGCGGGGCTGACCGCCGTCGAGGGCCACGGTCACCTCGTGCCGCTTGCCGCGCAGGTGCCGTATGCCGGCCTCGCTGTAGGCCAGCCAGCCGGCCAGATCCTTCAGCTCATCCTTGGTGTCGCCCATGATGTCCGCGTCGTAGCCGGCGCCACCGATCACGGTGAAGGTCTGCCGGGTGACGCGCCCGTCCTCGTGCGTGAAGCGGACGTCCACGGTGTCGATGCGTCGCTGCCGGCCCCCCACGGCGATCCGCAGGCATTGCTCGACGTCGTTGATCGGCAGGTCCAGGTTCCGGGCCAGCAGGTTCCCGGTGCCCAGCGGCACCACGCCGAGGGCGACGTCGGTGCCGGCCAGCTGCTCGGCCACGGTGCGGACCGTGCCGTCGCCGCCCGCGGCGATCACGAGCCGGGCGCCGGCGCCGAGGGCCTGCCGCGCCATCGCGGTGCCGGGATCGTCCTCCTGGGTCTCGAGCACGAGCACCTCGCCGAGGCCCTCCGCCTCCGCGAGCCGCTCGAGCTCGCGCCGCACCTGGCCCGCGTTCGTCTTGATGGGGTTCAGCACCAGCGCGACCTCGTGGCGGCCCGTGCCGATCCCGGGCACCTTCTCCAGCCGGCGCTGCACGCCGCCCACCCGCGCGTCGAGGGCGTCCACCCGGAGACGCATCCGCTTGTGCTGCACGCCGAGGCGGACCTGGCGCGCCGCCAGCACCACCACGACGACGACCAGCAGGGCCAGGAGCACCAGGGCGGCCAGCGCCATCCACCACTCGGGAGTCATGCCCCGAGTCTAGGCGTCGGCCCCGCCCGCTAGGCTGGCGCACGTGATCGACGTCAAGGACCTCATCGAGCAGCCCGAGAAGTACCGCGCCTCCCAGGAGGCCCGCGGGGAGGACGCGTCCCTCGTGGACCGCGTGGTCGAGGCGGACGCGTCCCGCCGCTCGTCCATCGCGGGCTTCGAGCAGCTGCGCGCGGAGCAGAAGGCCTTCGGCAAGCGCGTCGCCCAGGCGAAGGGCGAGGAGAAGCAGGCCCTGCTGGCCGAGGTGAAGGACCTGGCCGCGCGCGTGAAGGAGGCCGAGTCGGCCGCCGGCGCGGCCGAGGCCCGCCTCGCGGAGCTGCAGCGTGCCTTCCCGAACCTGATCGTCGACGGCGTCCCGGCTGGCGGCGAGGACGACTTCGTGGTCCTCAAGGAGGTCGGCACCCCGCGCGACTTCGCCGCCGAGGGCTTCGAGCCGCGCGACCACCTCGAGCTCGGCGAGCTGCTCGGGGCGATCGACATGGAGCGCGGCGCGAAGGTGTCCGGCGCCCGGTTCAGCTTCCTCACGGGCGTGGGCGCGCGTCTCGAGCTCGCCCTGATGCAGCTGGGCCTGGACCTGGCCCTGGAGAACGGCTTCGTGCCGGTCATCCCGCCCACCCTGGTGCGTCCGGAGACCATGCAGGGCACCGGCTTCGACGTCGAGCACGACGACGAGATCTACCGCCTCGAGCGCGACGACCTGTATCTGGTGGGCACCTCCGAGGTGGCCCTGGCCGGCTTCCACGCGGGCGAGATCATGGACGTGTCCGCCCCCGTCCGGTACGCGGGCTGGTCCACGTGCTACCGCCGCGAGGCGGGCTCGGCGGGCAAGGACACCCGCGGCATCATCCGCGTGCACCAGTTCAACAAGCTGGAGATGTTCATCTACGCCGCACAGGAGGACGCGGAGGCGGAGCACGCGCGCCTGCTGGCGTGGGAGGAACGGATGCTGGGCGCCATCGAGGTGCCGTACCGCGTGATCGACATCGCCGCCGGCGACCTCGGCCTCTCCGCCGCCCGCAAGTTCGACTGCGAGGCCTGGGTCCCCACGCAGGGCACCTATCGCGAGCTGACGTCCACCTCGAACTGCACCACGTTCCAGGCCCGCCGTCTCAACATCCGCGAGCGGGTCCGCACGGAGGACGGTTCCAAGGGCGGCACCCGCATGGTGGCCACGCTCAACGGCACCCTGGCCACCACCCGCTGGATCGTGGCGATCCTGGAGAACCACCAGAACGCGGACGGCTCGGTCACCGTGCCCGCCGCGCTGCGTCCCTACCTCGGCGGGATGGAGCGCTTCGAGCTGGTCTGAACGGACGACGTCGTCCCCCGCGGCGCCGGTCGCCTCGCCCGCCCGCCCCGCGGCGCCCCTGCGGCGCCCCTGCGGTTCACCCGCGCGTCGCCGTCGTGTCCGGGCCGTGTGGTTGGGTGGAGGTCATGACGAAGAAGCTCGTGTGCCTGGACGTGGACGGAACGATCGTGGACCATGACGGCCATCTGCATGAGCCCGTGCGCGCGGCCGTGCGGGCCGTGCTGGACGCCGGGCACCACGTGGTCATCGCGACGGGCCGCTCCCGCGCGGCCACCCTGCCCGTGGCCCGCTCCCTGGGGATCGGCGCCGGCTTCATGGTGTGCTCCAACGGCGGCGTCACGCTGCGCCTGGACCCCGAGCTGGAGGAGGGCTACGAGGTCACGGACCTGCGCACCTTCGACCCGCGCTCGGTCCTGACCCAGCTGCGCCACCGCCTGCCCAGCGCCAAGTACGCGCTCGAGCTGCCGGACGGCACCTTCCGCTCCACCGAGCGGTTCCAGGACATGTCCTTCGGCGTGGCCGCGGAGGGCGTCACGTTCGAGGAGCTCATGGACACCACGGCCGTGCGCCTCGTGGTGTTCTCCACGGACTCCTCCGCCGAGGAGTTCGGTCGCGCGGTGGAGGGCATCGGCCTGTCCGGCGTGACCTACTCCGTGGGCTGGACGGCGTGGCTCGACGTCGCCGCGGCGGGCGTGACCAAGGCCTCCGGGCTCGAGGCGCTGCGCACCGTGCTGAAGGTGGCCCCCGAGGACACCGTGGCCGTGGGCGACGGCCGCAACGACATCGAGATGCTGCGCTGGGCCGGCCGCGGCGTGGCCATGGGCCAGGCCGTGGAGGAGGTCGTGGCCGCCGCGGACGAGGTCACCGGGCACGTGGACGAGCACGGGCTCGCCACGGTGCTGCGCTCGCTCCTCGAGGAGCCGGCCGCGGCCTGAGCGGCGCGACCGGCCCGGGCCGCCGGGTCAGCCCCCCGCCAGCGTGAGCAGCCGCGCGGCGGCGGGGCGGCAGGCGTGCTCCTCGTTCCAGTAGGAGCGCTGCACCGCCTGCGAGACGGCCTGCGCCGTGATCCCGAGCGCGGCGGCCGCCGGCTTCTGCTGGCCGCGCACGCCGGGCACCAGCAGGTCCAGCACCGCCCACTCGGCGTCGGTCCGGGACCACACGAGCTGCCCGACGAGTCGCAGCACGGCCTCGGCCTCGGCGGCCGCCTCCTCGTCGCGGCCGCGCACGGCCAACGGGATCCGCGCGGTGGACACGGCCGCCGCCTCCACGGCCCGCCGCGCCGCCGCGAGACCGGGCCCGCCGGCGTCGTGCAGGTCCCCGGAGGCGGGCGCGCCCGCCGCACCGTCCGCGTGCGTCACCGTCCCGACGCCGACCCCCACGTTCCAGCGGCGCTGCCGCAGGGCGCGCAGCGCCACGTCCACGGCGACGCGCGGGTCCTCGACGGCGCCGATCAGCTCGTCGCCCACGGCGCGCTGGAACGGGAGCACGACGGCGTCGTCCAGCCCCGGCACGTCCTGGAGGGCGCGCAGGAACGTGTCCACGCGGTCGCCGGCGTCGAGGGTGTCCCGCTGGTTGATGGTGAGCACGAACATGGTGGTCGATTCTGCCAGCCCGCAGACGACGCCGGCCGCCCACCCCGAGGGGTGAGCGGCCGGCGTCGCGCGCGTGGGCGGTGCGGGGATCAGCGGCCCTGGGGCTCGTCCGTCGCCTCGCCCTCCTCGGTGGCCGGCTGTGCCTCCTCGGTGTCCACGTCGCGCCCCTGGGGCTCGTCGGTCGGGGACTCCTCGCCCTGGGCGTCGAAGCGCTGGATGGACGCCTCGAGCTCGGCCTCGGCGGCCGCGCGGCCCTCCCAGCCCTCGGCCTTGACCCACTTGCCCGGCTCCAGGTCCTTGTAGCGGGTGAAGAAGTGCTCGATCTCCTGCTTGAGGGACTCCTCCACGTGCTCGAGCTCGGTGATGTGGTCGTAGCGCTTGTCCGCCGGGACGCACAGCAGCTTGGCGTCGCCGCCGCCGTCGTCGGTCATGTTGAACACGCCGATCGGGCGGGCCTCGACGACGCAGCCCGGCACCAGGTCGAAGCCCGGCAGGTACACGAGGGCGTCCAGCGGGTCGCCGTCCTCGCCGAGGGTGTTCTCGAAGTAGCCGTAGTGCGTGGGGTACTGCATGGAGGTGAAGAGCACGCGGTCCAGGCGCAGGCGGCCGGTCTCGTGGTCGAACTCGTACTTCACGCGGGAGCCCGCGGGGATCTCGATGGTGACGTCGTGCGCCATGACTCTCCTTCGCACAGAGGGTGGGGTGTCCGGGCGGCGCGGCGTCGCCCGGCGGTGCTGCCGTCAGCCTACCGGGGGCGTCCGTCATGATGGACGCATGGGACAGGTGGACACGGGGCGCGCTGGGCGTCGGGATCGACGCACGGAACGCCCCCGGAGCCGCTCGCTCCCCGCCGTCCTCCTGGCCGCACTCGCGGCCGTCCTGGTCGCCTGCGGTCCCGTGACCGCACCGCCGGCCCCGTCGAGCGCGTCCGCCTCGTCGACGACCGCCGCGCCGACGTCATCGTCCCCGTCCGCCGGCCCCACCGCGGCCGAGGTGGCGGCCGCCGTCGAGCCGGGGCTGGAGACGTCCCCGGGCACGGTCTCCGCCGAGTTCCGCGACCTGGCCACCGGCGAGGTGCTGTACGCGCGGGACGCGGACGAGCCCGTGGCCCCCGCGTCCTCGCTCAAGGTGCTCGCCGCCGCGGCCATCGTCTCCGCCCTGGGTCCTGAGACGACCCTGCAGACCACCGTGGTGGCCCAGCCCACCGCGGACGACGCGGCCACCGAGCTGGTGCTCGTGGGCGGCGGCGACGTGCTGCTGGGCACGGGCGCCTCGGACTCGACGCACGTCTCCGGCCGCGCGGGCCTGCGCACTCTCGCGGAGCGGACCGTGGCCGGGCTGGTCGAGGACGGCGTCACCGGGCAGGTGGTGGTCAGCACGGACCTGCGGCTCTTCACGGACCGCACGGCCCTGAACCCGCGCTGGACGTCGGACATCCCGGAGAGCGGCAACATCGCGCCGGTGCAGCCGTTGGCCACCTACGGCGGCCGTGAGGCCCCCGGCACCGGGGAGGACCGCATCGAGGCCCCGGCGCAGTTCGCCGCCCTCACCTTCCAGGCCGCGCTCGACGACGCGGTGGCCGCCTCCGGCGCCGACCTCGAGGTGGGTCTGCGGGACACGATCCCGGCCACCGAGGTGCCGCGCTCCACGGTCCTCGCCGCCGCCCCCGTCGCGGCGGTGGAGTCCGCGTCCGTGGGGGAGCAGGTCGCGTACCTGCTGGCCCACTCGGAGAACCAGGTGGTCGAGGCCCTGGCCCACACGGCCGCGCCCGCCGCCGACCTGCCCGCCACCCACGAGGGCGCCACGCAGCTGCTGACGGCCACCGCCGAGGACCTCGGCGTGGACACCGCCGGGATGGCGCTCGTGGACTCCTCGGGCCTGTCCCCGGACAACCGCGTCAGCGCGGGCCAGCTGGCCGGCGTCGTGGCCGGGGTGGCCCGCACACCCGCCCTGGGCACCGTGCTGGAGGGCCTGCCGCGGCCCGGCGAGGACTCCACCCTGGGCGACCGGTTCCCGGATGCCCCCGCGCGGCAGGCCGTGGCCGCGAAGACCGGCACGCTCGACCAGACGGTCTCCCTCACCGGCACCGTCACCACGACGTCCGGGCGGGTCCTCGCGTTCAGCATCATCTGCTCGGATCTGCAGTGGAAGTTGGAGCCCGCGCGCGCGGCGGTCGATGAGGCCGTCAGCGCCGTCGCCGGGCTCTGATCCGAGGTCCGGGGCCTGTGATCTGATGGAGCCCATGAGCGACGACCACGCGACCGACCGCCCCCGCGCCGCCGCGGACGCCGAGCCGGGCGCCCCCGCCGAGCCGGGCCCCGCCGTCGCCCACCCGGTGGACTGGGCCTTCGCAGCACGGACCGCACGGTCCCTCGCCGCCGCCGGCCCCCGGTTCACGCCGCGGGAGGCGACGCGCGAGGCAGAGGGCCTGCGCGCCGCCGCGGAGGCCGCCGTGCCGCACGTCCACCGCCTGACCGGGCTCGAGGCGGCACGGGACCTGCGCGACTCGCAGGTGCTCGTGGTGGACCGCCCCACCTGGTCGCGCGCCGCCACCCAGTCCTTCGCCACCCTGCTGGACCCCACGTTCGCGCATCTGCGGGACACCCGGCCCCGCGAGCACGCCGCCGCCACCACCCGCGTCACCCGGCACGCCACCGCCCTGGAGATGGGCGGGATCCTCGCCTGGATGTCCGGGAGGATCCTCGGCCAGTACGACCCGTTCATCGCGCTGCCCGGCCCCGGGGGGACGGCGGCCGGCCCCGCCGGCGGACGCCTGCTGCTCGTGGCCCCGAACGTCGCGCAGGTGCGCGCGGAGATCAACGTGGACCCGGCGGACTTCCGCCTCTGGGTGTGCCTGCACGAGCAGACCCACCGCGTGCAGTTCGCGGCCGCGCCCTGGCTGCGCGAGCACCTGCGGGCCGAGATCACGGCGCTCACCGTCGGCCTGTTCGACAAGGCCGAGTCCCTGCCCGAGCGCCTGCGCACCGCGCTCGCGGCGGCGAACCCGCTGGGTCGGGAGGCCGACGCCGGCCGGACTGGGGCGCGGGACGGACACGACGCGCAGGACGCGGCCCCGGCCCGCCCCACGCCGGGCCTGCTCGGTGCGATCCAGGACGAGGAGGACCGGGAGCGCCTGTCCCGGCTGACGGCCGTGATGTCCCTGCTCGAGGGGCACGCGAACGTGGTGATGGACGGCGTCGACTCCTCCGTCGTGTCCTCCGTCAAGACCATCCGCCGCCGCTTCGACGAGCGCGGCGACCGCCGCTCGCCCCTGGACCGCATGCTCCGCCGCGTGCTGGGCATGGACGCGAAGATGGCCCAGTACCGCGACGGCCAGAGGTTCGTGGCCGCCGCCGTGGCCCAGCTCGGCATGGCCGGGTTCAACGTGGTCTGGGACGCCCCCGAGCTGCTGCCGAGCGAGGCCGAGCTCCACGCCCCCGAGACGTGGGTGGCGCGCATCCGTGCCCAGGCCTGAGGCGCGGGACCCGGGGCCGACGCCGGCGGGCGGGGCCGGCGGCCTGCCCGCGGTCGGCGCATGGCCGCCGCGCACCCGCTGGCCCGAGCCCCTGCACCGGGCCGTCGCGGCGGTGCGGGAGGCCCTCGCGGGCGACGGGTCCTGTCGCGCGGATGCCGGGCCGGGCCGGGCGGGGAATCGCCCCCGCGGGCTCGTCGCCCTCTCCGGCGGCGCCGACTCCCTCGCGCTCGCCGTGGCCTGCGCCGTCCTCGTGGGCACCCGGGACGGTGCGCGGCTCGGCCCGATCGGCGCGGCCGTGGTGGACCACGGGCTGCAGTCGGGCAGCGACGCGGTGGCAGCGGCCGCCGCCGACGTCGCCCGCATCCTCGGCCTGACCCCGGTCACCGTCACGCGGGTCGAGGTGGCCCGCACCGGCGACGGCCCGGAGGCCGACGCCCGGCGTGCCCGCCGGGTGGCCCTCGCCGCCGCCGCCCGAGACGCGGGGCAGGGCGCCGCCGCCCCGGGGGCGGGCGCCGCCGTCGTCCTCACCGCCCACACCGCCGACGACCAGGCCGAACAGGTCCTCCTCGGGCTCGCGCGCGGGTCCGGCACGCGGTCCCTCGCGGGGATCCCGGCGCGTGGGACGCTGCCGGGCGGGGCCGCCGTCGTCCGACCCCTGCTGGGCCTGGCCCGCGCGGACACCGAGGCGATCTGCCGCTGGGCCGGGCTGACCTGGTTCGAGGACCCGCACAACCGCGATCCCGCGCTGCTGCGTTCGCGGGTCCGCACCCGCGTGCTGCCCGCGCTCGAGGACCCCGACGCCGGTCTCGGCCCCGGTGTGCGGGCCGGGCTGGTGCGCACCGCGGCCATCGCGGCCGAGGACGCCGCGGCCCTCGACGCATGGGCCGGCGACGAGGTCACCCGGCTGCGTGTCGACCCGCCCGCCGGGGACCCGCGCGTCGTCTCCCTGGACCTGGACGCCCTGGCCGCGCTGCCCGCCGCCGTGCGCCACCGCGTGATCGCGCGCGCCGCCCGCGCCGCGGGAGGGCAGGCCCCGCCCCACGAACGGATCCTCGCGGTGGACACCCTCGTGACGGGCGCCCACGCGGGGGGCACGTCGGCCGGTCCGGTGGAGCTGCCCGGCGGGGTGGCCGCGCATCGGGCGTGTGCCAGACTGGACCTCATCCCCTGCCTTCCCGGTCCCTGACTGCGGCCCGGCCCGGCATTCCCGCACGAGCACTCACCAGGAGCGGCGCATGGACGCACAGGATGTCCAGAACGACCTCAGCCACGTCCTCATGTCCCGCGAGGACGTGCAGGGCACGATCACGGACCTGGCCCGCCAGATCGACCGCGACTACGCGGACAAGGACCTGCTCATCGTCGCCGTGCTCAAGGGCGCGGTGATGGTGGTCGCCGACCTCACCCGCGCCCTGCACTCCCACGTGGAGCTGGACTTCATGGCGGTCTCCTCCTACGGCTCCGGCACCAAGTCCTCCGGCGTGGTGCGCATCCTCAAGGACCTCGACGCGGACCTCACGGGCCGGCACGTCCTGATCGTCGAGGACATCATCGACTCCGGTCTGACCCTGTCCTGGCTCAAGGCCAACCTCGAATCCCGCGGCCCCGCCTCGGTCGAGATCTGCACCCTGCTGCGCAAGCCGGAGGCCATGAAGGTGGACATCGACGTGAAGTACGTCGGGCGGGACATCCCCAACGAGTTCGTGGTGGGCTACGGCCTGGACTACGCGGAGAAGTACCGCAACCTGGACTTCGTGGGCACCCTCGCCCCGCACGTGTACAGCTGACCGGGGGCCCGGCCCGGCGTGGCCGCCGCAGCAGCGACCTGTCACGTGAGCGGTCGCTCTGAGGTGCCATTCACGCCCCATTCCGACTCCTTGCGTGACAGGTCGCCGGCGTCCCCGAGGTGACGGCGCACCTCCACGATCACGCGCGTGAATCCGCGGCGAGCGTCGGAGGAGGACACGGTGATGTTCCGGTAGCCCCGTCGCTCGAAGGCCGCGTTGCGCTGCACGTCACGGTCGATCTGGCGATCCGCGCCGTGGTGGCCGCCGTCGTAGTGCAGGGCCACTCTCGCCTGCCGATAGCCCAGGTCCGCCGTCGCGGGGTGGTGCAGGGAGAACTCCGGGTCCCAGACCTCGAGCTGCAGTGCGGGCTCGGGGAGCCCGGCGGCCCTCAGCGCGAGCCGCAGCCGCGTCTCCTTCGGCGAGTGCGCCCCCACCCGGACCAGCGTGGCGGCGGTGCGGAGCCGTCGTCGCCGGTTGTGCGCGGACGGGCTGGTCTCGGCCGCCTGGGTCAGGGCCGCCCGGGTCCGCTCGGCGGCGCCCGGGCCGCCGGACAGCTCCGCCCGGCGGACGAGATGGTCGCCGAGGATGACGAGCTCGTCGTCGTCGAGCAGGGCGGCGAGGTCGACCCAGAGACGGGGCGGGGCGGTGACGTGCCAGGCCAGGCCGCCGATCCGCACGCGCTCCACATCCGCGGGCGGGAGCGCCGTCCGGTGGGAGGTGACGCCGGGGAGGGAGAGCTGGCCACGGTCTCGCGGGCGGCTCACGTGGACGTCGTCCCCCGCGTCCAGTCGCTCCGGCAGCCAGATCTCCCGGGCGCGGGCCGCGGTCTGGTGCGACACCACCGTGGTGGCGCGGTGCCGGGCGAGTCGCAGCAGGAGCTCGTGTTGGGTGGCCGAGAGCGGGGTGCTCCACCGGTAGGGGGAGGAGCCGGCCACGGGGCGCTCGACGGCGGCCGGGGTGGCCTCACGCCGGCGGTAGAGGCCCCGGGCGAGGCGTTCGACGTCGGAGCGACGCAGCCGGTTGCGGTCGATGCCGGCGGCCCTCGCCTGCGCGGCGGTGAAGGGGCCGTGAAGCAAGGCCGCGGGAAGCGGGGCGGGGTGACGCATGGTGCCAGCCTGGCGCGGTGGAGCGGGCGGCGTCCTGAGCCGCCGCCGGCCTGGGGAGGGATGCGGGTGCACGGGGGTCTGTGCAGGCGGGGACGCAGGGGCGCGGTCGCAGCGCCAGCGTTCCTGTCATGCGAGCGGTCGCTCTGAGGTGCGATCCACGCGCCATTCCGACCCCTCGCATTCCCGGTGGGTGCCAGGACGGTGCTGGCCGACGTCGGCGCCGGCTGACCGCCCGCGCCCTGTCCACCTGACGCGAACAGTCAGCGGACACCCGGGCGGGGCCGGTACCGTGGAGGCTTGACCCGGGCGCGACGTCGGCCCTGCGCCGGCCCCGGCTGCACGGCGGCCGCCCCGGGGAGCCCGGCCCCCGCGGCAGACCAGGAGACACTCGGACCGTGAAGAAGCTGTTCAACAAGCCCTACGTCTGGATCCTGCTGGGCCTGCTGGTCCTCGCCGTCGCGATCCCGCTGACCACGTCACAGAGCGGCCGCACCATGGTGGACACCAACGTGGGCATGGCCCTGCTGAAGGACGACAAGGCCGCGCAGGCCCGCGTGGTGGACGGGGACCAGCGCGTGGACCTCACCCTGCGTGAGCCCTACAAGCAGGACGACCGGGACCTCGGCAAGGAGGTCTACTTCTACTTCGCCACCGCGCGCGCCACGGACGTGGTCACCGCGGTGGACGACTCGGCCCTGGACGGCTACACGGACGAGCCGGTGCGGAGCAACTGGTTCCTCTCGCTGCTCGGCTTCATGGTTCCGTTCCTGCTCATCGCACTGCTGTTCTGGTTCCTGATGTCCCGCATGCAGGGCGGCGGCGGCAAGGTCATGCAGTTCGGCAAGTCCCGCGCCAAGCTGATCAACAAGGACAACCCGGACGTGCTGTTCAAGGACGTCGCGGGCGCGGACGAGGCCGTGGAGGAGCTCCAGGAGATCAAGGAGTTCCTCACCGTGCCGGACCGCTTCCGCGCCGTGGGCGCCAAGATCCCCAAGGGCGTGCTGCTCTACGGCCCGCCCGGCACGGGCAAGACCCTCCTCGCCAAGGCCGTGGCCGGTGAGGCCGGCGTGCCGTTCTACTCGATCTCCGGCTCGGACTTCGTGGAGATGTTCGTGGGCGTCGGCGCCTCGCGCGTGCGCGACCTCTTCGAGCAGGCCAAGTCCAACGCGCCCGCCATCATCTTCGTGGACGAGATCGACGCCGTCGGCCGGCACCGCGGCGCAGGCATCGGCGGCGGCAACGACGAGCGCGAGCAGACCCTGAACCAGATGCTCGTGGAGATGGACGGCTTCGACGCCTCCACGAACGTCATCATGATCGCCGCGACCAACCGCCCGGACGTCCTGGACCCGGCGCTGCTGCGCCCGGGCCGCTTCGACCGCCAGATCCCCGTGGACGCCCCGGACCTCGAGGGCCGTGCCAGGATCCTCGAGGTGCACGCGCAGGGCAAGCCGATCGCCCTGGACGTGGACCTGCGCTCCCTGGCCAAGCGCACCCCCGGCTACACGGGTGCGGACCTGGCCAACGTGATCAACGAGGCCGCGCTGCTCACGGCGCGCTCGAACAACAACGTGATCGACAACCACGCCCTGGACGAGGCCGTGGACCGCGTGATGGCCGGCCCGCAGAAGCGCACCCGCCTGATGAACGAGCACGAGCGCAAGGTCACCGCCTACCACGAGGGCGGCCACGCGCTCGTGGCGGCCGGCCTGCGCAACTCCGCCCCGGTCACCAAGATCACGATCCTGCCCCGCGGCCGCGCCCTGGGCTACACGATGGTGGTCCCGGAGGACGACAAGTACTCCGTCACCCGCAACGAGCTCCTGGACCAGCTCGCGTACGCGATGGGCGGGCGCGTGGCGGAGGAGATCGTGTTCAAGGACCCGTCCACGGGCGCCGCGAACGACATCCAGAAGGCCACGGACACGGCCCGCAAGATGGTCACCGAGTACGGCATGTCCGCCAAGGTGGGCGCCGTCAAGCTCGGCGGCGGCAGCTCCGAGCCCTTCGTGGGCGGCGCCGCCGGCGGCTCCTCCCGCGAGTACTCCGAGGAGCTGGCGTACCTGGTGGACGTCGAGGTCCGCACCCTGCTGGACCAGGCCCATGCCGAGGCCCACTGGGTGCTCACGGAGAACCGGGACGTCCTGGACCGCCTGGCCTACGAGCTGCTGGAGAAGGAGACGCTCACCCAGGAGGCCATCGCCGCCATCTTCGCGGACGTGCGCAAGCGGCCCGAGCGCGGCGTGTGGCTGGCCTCGGACGACCGGCTCCCGCAGGACATCCCGCCCGTCCGCTCCCCCTCCGAGCGCCGCTCGCGGCATGACGGCGGGCAGCAGACCCCCGTCGGCGTCGAGGGCACCACGGTGCCGGTGCGTCCGGAGGGCGCGCCGCCGTCGTCGCTGGGCGGGGACGCGGCCGGCCCCGGCCTGCCGCCGCACGGCGGCCCGAGCAACACGCCGGGCCCCGGCGAGGGACCGACCTTTTGACCGCGCAGGAGACCCGCATGACAGCCCACACCCCCGACGACGCCGTCCCCGGCACGTTCGACCCGGACTCCACCGCGGTGGACCGGCCGCGCATCGAGGCGGCGGTGCGGGAGATCCTGCTGGCGATCGGTGAGGACCCGGACCGCGAGGGCCTGGCGGACACCCCGGCGCGGGTGGCCAAGGCCTACGCGGAGTTCTTCGCGGGCCTGCACCAGAGCCCGGACCAGGTGCTCGGCACCACGTTCGACATCGCGCACGAGGAGCTCGTGCTGGTGAAGGACATCCCGTTCTACTCGACCTGCGAGCACCACCTGGTGCCGTTCCACGGCGCCGCGCACATCGGCTACATCCCCTCCGCCGAGGGCCGCGTGACGGGGCTGTCCAAGCTGGCCCGCCTCGTGGAGCTGTACGCGCGGCGTCCGCAGGTGCAGGAGCGGCTGACCACGCAGGTGGTGGAGGCGCTCATGGAGCACCTGGCCCCGCGCGGGGCGATCGTGGTGGTGGAGGCCGAGCACATGTGCATGTCCATGCGGGGTGTGCGCAAGCCGGGCGCGAAGACCGTCACCTCGGCGGTCCGCGGCCAGCTGCGGGATCCGTCCACGCGCTCGGAGGCGATGAGCCTCATCATGCACGGCTGAGGACCACCGACGGCGGAGGAGGACACGTGGACGAGAGCATCGACGCGGCGGCGCGGGAGGCGAACCGCGCCCTGCTGGGGCGGCTGCCCGAAGCCCGCACCCTGGTCATGGGCATCCTCAATGTCACCCCTGACTCGTTCTCGGACGGCGGGGAGCACGCCACCGTCCGCGCGGCTCTCGACCACGCCCGGCGCATGGTCGCGGACGGCGCGGACATCGTGGACGTGGGCGGGGAGTCCACCCGCCCCGGGGCCCGCGCCGTGCCGCCGGCCGAGGAGCAGGAGCGCATCCTGCCCGTGATCGAGGCGCTGCTGGCCGAGGACGTCGTCGTCTCCGTGGACACGCGCCACACCGCCACCGCCCGGGCCGCCCTGGCGCTGGGGCCGGTGATCGTCAACGACGTCTCCGGCCTCGCCCACGAGCCGGAGATGCCGGCGCTGATCGCCGCGTCGGGCGCGCCCTACATCCTCATGCACAACCGCGGGAACCCGCAGACCATGGACGGGCTGGCCGTCTACGAGGACACCGTCCCGGACGTCGTGTGCGAGCTGCGGGACGTGGCCGGCCGCTTCCTCGCCGCGGGCGTCGAGCCCGCGCAGCTGATCGTCGACCCGGGCCTGGGCTTCGCGAAGGCCGGCGAGCAGAACTGGGAGCTGCTGCGCGGCCTCGAGTGGCTCCGCGCCATGGGCCACCCGGTGCTCGTCGCCGCCTCCCGCAAGCGGTTCCTGGGCACCCTGCTGGCGGACGACGACGGCACCCCGGCCCCGCCCGCCGCGCGCGACGCCGCCACCGCGGCCATCTCCGCCCTCGCCGCCGCCCAGGGCGCGTGGGGCGTGCGCGTGCACGACGTGCGCGCCAGCGCCGACGCCGTCCGCACCGCCGCGGCCTGGGCCGGGGCCCACGCCCCGGGTGAGCCCGTCTCCGAGGACGTGCTGCCGTGAGCGCCCGGGACCGCATCCGCCTGGCCGGGCTGTCCGCCGTCGGGCACCACGGGGTCTTCGACCACGAGCGCCGGGACGGGCAGCCGTTCGTCACGGACGTCGTCCTCCACCTCGACGCCGGCCCCGCCGCGGCCGGCGACGACCTCGCCCGCACCGCCAACTACGCCGGGGTCGCGGACACGGTGGTCCGCCTGGTCACCGGGGAGCCGGTAGACCTGATCGAGACCCTCGCCGACCGGATCGCCCGCGCCGTCCTCGCCGAGCAGCCCGTGGTGACCGCCGTCGAGGTCACCGTGCACAAGCCGCAGGCGCCCATCCCGCACGACTTCGCGGACGCCGCCGTCACCGTGCACCGCACCCGGGAGGACCTCGCGTGAGCACCGTCGACTGGACGCACCCGGCCGAGGGCCCCGCGCCCGTCCCCGAGCTGGGCACCCGCCCGGACGCGCCCGTCCCGGCCGTGCTGGCCCTCGGCGCCAACCTGCGCGAGCCCGCGCAGACGCTCGACGCCGCCGTCGCCGCCCTGTCCGCGCTGCCGCACATCACGGACGTCCGGGCCTCGCCCCGGGCCGTCACCGCGCCCGTGGGCGGGCCGCCGGGGCAGCCCGACTACCTCAACCAGGTGGTCACCCTGCGCACGGACCTCGCGCCGTGGGAGCTGCTCGCGGTGGCGCACCGGCTCGAGCAGGACCACCATCGGCGGCGTGAGGTCCGCTGGGGCGCGCGCACCCTGGACGTGGACGTGATCGCCTACGGAGACGTGCGCAGCGACCACCCGGACCTCACCCTGCCGCACCCCCGCGCGGCCGAGCGGGCCTTCGTGCTGCTGCCGTGGCTGTGGCTCGACGCGGACGCCACGCTCGCCGGCACGCCTGTCGCCGACCTCGCCGCCGTCGCCGCGGACGCCCCCGGGGTGCGCCGTCAGGAGCCCGAGCGGCACCGGCTGCTGGCCGGCTCCGACGACGTCGTCCCGCTCCGTCCGGCACGCCCGGACGCCCTCGGGAGGGAGGCCACGTGATCGCGCTGCGCTCCGGGTGGACCCTGCTCGTGGTGCTGGTGGCCGCCGTGCTCGGCTGGCTGGCCGGGCTCGCCGCGCCGTCCCTGGGCTGGCCGGCGCCCGTGGTGGGCCGCAGCGGCCTGATCACCGTGGCCGCGGTCTCCGTGCTGTGCCTCGCGCTGGGCTGGCGGGTGCGCCGCGACCGGGAGAAGCCCGCCGCCGCGCGGATGGACCCGCTCGCCGCGGCCCGCACCCTCGTGCTCGGCCAGGCCTCCGGCTTCGCGGGAGCGGCCCTCGGCGGCTGGCACGCCGGGGTGGCGGTGCAGGTGCTGCTGCGGGCCGGCGTGGAGGCACCGACCGTGCGGGAGGCCGCCCTGCAGGCCGTCGGCGGTCTCGTCCTGCTGGTGGTGGGGCTGATCGTCGAACGGTGGTGCCGGATCCCGCCTGAGGAGGATGCGCCCGAGGGCGGTCGTGGGCAGGATGGGTCCCCGGGCCGACCGGCCCGTCCCGAGACCGAAGGAGGGTATGCCCGTGCCCGGCATTGACCTGAGCGGCGTGGCCTTCACCCCGGCCTCGCCCCGGCTGGCGACGGTGAAGCTCATCGCCACGACCATCGGCCACCTGATCTGGCTCGCCGCGTTCTCCGTGCCGCTGATCCTCAAGCTCACCGGCCCGTGGGCGGGGATGGCCGCGTGGGTCGCGTGGGGGCTGCCGGCCGTCGTCGTCGTGTCCTGGATCGTGGACCTGATCCTGATCCCGCGGCGCGTGCGCGCGATGGGCTGGGCCGAGCGCGAGGACGACGTCCTGTGGCGCGAGGGCATCCTGTTCCGCAGCGTGCATGCGGTGCCGTACGGCCGCCTGCAGTACGTGGACGTGTCGGACGGTCCGCTGCTGCGCCGGGTCGGGCTGCAGACCCTCACCCTGAAGACCGCCGCCGCGGGCGGGGACGTCACCCTGGAGGGCGTGCCCCGCGAGAGGGCCGAGGAGCTGCGCGAGGTCCTCATGGCGCGCGGCCAGGCGCGGCTGGCGGGCCTGTGAGCGCCGCCGCCCCGCCCCCCGCCGACGACGCCGGCTGGGTCCGCGTCCACCCCGCCTCGCCCTGGGTGCGGGGCTGGACCTTCCTGCTGCTGTTCCTGTTCTTCGTGGGTCGCAACGCGGTGGAGGACTTCGCGGCGGGCCGGCTCAGCGGGGAGGACGTCCCGGGCGACGGCAGCCTGCTCGTGGCCGGCGGCATCCTGCTGGGGGCCACCCTGCTGATCAGCCTCGTGTTCTTCTTCTCCTGGTGGTTCACCCGGTTCCGCTGCGGGGAGGACCGGATCGAGCTGCGCCAGGGCTGGCTCTTCCGCAGCCGCCGGCAGATGCGCTACGACCGCATCCAGGCGGTGGACCTGCAGCACCCCCTCGTGGCCCGGCTGCTCGGGCTGGCCACGGTGAAGGTCGAGGCGGCCGACGGCGGCGAGTCCGCGCTCGAGCTGTCCTTCCTGCGCCGCGCCGAGGCCGAAGCGGTGCGCCGGGAGATCCTGGACCGCGCGTCGGGGGTGCTCGGGGGAGCCGGGGGGGGGGGGGGGGGGGGGGGGGGGGGGGGGGGGGGGGGGGGGGCGGG
>NZ_JBHNYP010000033.1:0-24092 GCF_054960655.1 Micrococcus sp. PSi08
CCCCCCCCCCCCCCCCCCCCCCCCCGCCGGCGAGGAGGGTGCCCAGCAGCACGCCGAGCGCGCCGTCCTCGGCCACCCGTGCGACGCGGCGGGCCGCCGGGCGTGCGCCGAGCCGCCGGACCACACGGAGCATGAGGACGAGGGCGAGCAGCCACGGGACGACGTCGAGGCCCCCGGGGGCCAGGACGGCCAGGGGGAACCACAGCGCCAGCGCCAGCAGGGTCCCCGCGACCGCGCCCCGGATGCGGCGGTGCCGCGGCGACGCGCCCTGGCCCCGCCCCCACTGCCGCAGCACGTACATGCCGGTCAGCAGCCACAGCACCGGCCAGATCGCCGGGTGCAGCGGGGACAGTCCGAACACGCTCGCGCCAGGGCCGTGTCGGCCGTCGGCGGTGAGCGGGTACGCGCCGGCGTCGAGCGCGGCGAGCCCCGGGACGCGGCCGGCCAGACCGAGGCCCCACGCACCGGAGAGCACGAACAGCGCCCACACGACGGTCAGCAGCGCCTGGCCGCGTCGGTCCGCAGCGGTCGGTGAGCCGGCCGGCTCCTCGGGCGGAGCGGGGGTGTAGCCGGGGATCAGGGGCAGGGCGCCCGTGACCGGCCCCGCCGGGGAGTGGGCGATGGCCTCGGCCCGGACGGCCTGCGCCTTCGTGGAGAGTCGCTGCCGCCGCCGCCACTCGGGCAGGGCCACCCGGGCTCGGGCGAACAGCTCCTCATCGGTGAGCCGCTCCTCCGGGTCGGACAGCAGCGGCCGGTCGGCGGCGGCCGGGAAGACCTCGGGGCCCTCGAGCTCGCGCGCGGCCCGGGCGAGCGCGCGGGACTCCCGCTCCTCGTGCTCGCGGCGGCGGCGGGCGGCGTCCTCCGCCGCGCGGCGCTCGGCCTCCCGGGCGCGGTCCTCGAGGAGCCGGGCCTGGGCGAGGGCGCGTTCGGCGTGCAGCACGGTGTGGGCGCGGACGCGTGCGGCCTGGCGACGACGTCGCTCGGCCTCGCGGCGGGCGGCCTCCTCCGCCTCGCGACGGCGCCGCTCGGCCTCCTCGGCCCGACGGCGCCGCTCGGCCTCGACGCGTTCGGCCTCGAGGCGACGGCGTTCGGCCTCGGCCGCCTGCCGACGGCGCTCCGCCTCCGCCTCCGCCTCGAGCCGCAGCCGCTCCCGCTCGGCGAGCGCGGCCTCCTCGCGGGCCCGCCGCTCCGCCTGCACGCGGGCGCGCTCGGCGGCGACCTCCGCCTCCCGGCGGCGCCGTTCCTCCCGCTCCCGGCGGCGGGCCTCCGCCTCGGCGGCGGCACGGGCCTTCTCCTCGGCCGCCACCCGACGGCGCCGCTCGGCTTCACGCCGACGGCGCTGCTTCTCCTCCTCGCGGCGGCGGCGGGCCACCCGCGCGGCTTGGGCCCGGCGGGCCTCCTCGTCGAGGCGGGCCCGCCGGCGCTCCTCGGCCGCAGTGCGGCGGCGTGCGGCATCCGCGGCCTTCTCCGGGTCCCGCCCCGGGGCGGGGAGGATGCGCTCGACCGTGCCGACGAGCGGATCGGCGAAACGGGCGAGGTCCGGGCTACCGAGGCGGTCCAGGATCTCGCTGAGGTCGCGGCGTGGGCGCTGCTGGGCGGGAGCGCCCGGGGTGCGCAGACGGTCCATGGCGCGGTGCACATCCACGCGGCGGTCCTCGCGCACGCGGCGCTCGGCGGCGGTCTCGGGTCGGCCCGAGCGCAGGGCGCGCTCGTGACGGCGCAGATCGCGGCGGGAGATCTCCCCGGGCGCGGCCAGGGCGCGGCGAGGGCGCGCGGCGGGAGCACGCGTCGCGTCGTCGTCGGGACGGGGCGCCGAGGCGCCCCGGAGGCGCTCGAGGGCGGCGCGGGACTCGGAGGACGCGTCCTGCATGCTCACCCCTTCCGGCCCCGGCGACGGTGGGCCATGATCCCCGCGATCATCAACCCTGCAAGGGTACCGAACACCACGCCGACCACCGCGGACGCCCACCACGGCAGGCCGGTGGCCCGGCCGGTGAGCCAGCCGAGCCCCACCATGGACCCGGACCACGCGAGCGAGCCCGCCCCGGACAGCCACAGGAACACGGGCCAGCGGATCCCGCCGATCCCGGCCGCCGCCATCGACGCCGTCCGTCCGCCCGAGACGAACCGCAGCACGGACAGCCCCGCCAGGCTGCCCGCCGGGCCCACCCGCACCAGCAGAGTCCGGATCCCCCGGTGGATCCGCCGCCACCACGCCCAGCGGTCCAGGCGGTCGGCGAGGCCGTGGCGGAACAGCGCGTAGAGGCCGACGTCCCCGGCCCAGCAGCCCAGCCACGCCGCCAGCACCGCGGCCACGGGGGAGACCCGGCCCTCGGCCGCGAGCGCCCCCGAGCCGATGACCACCACCTCCGACGGGACGGGCGGGATCGGGGCGTCCAGGGCCACGAGGAGCGCGGTGAGCGGGTGGAACCACGCTCCGAGCGCGTCCATCAGGGCGGCCGGGTCCCCGCCCGTCACCGCGGTCGCTCCTGCAGCTCGGCGGGGGAGGTGAACTCCCGCTCCTCGCCCGTCACCGGGTCCGTGAAGCGCAGCGACCGGGAGAGCAGCTGCAGGGGCCGTGCGACGTCGTCCGGGGCGAGGTCGAGCAGGTCCGGGTAGAACGGGTCGAACGCGATGCCCAGGCCCAGGGCGGCCAGGTGGATGCGCAGCTGGTGGGTGCGCCCCGTGCGCGGGGTGAGCCGCAGGTGCGCCACCCGCCGGCCGGCCAGCGTCCCGGCGGAGACGCCGACGCCCAGCAGCTCCACGCGGGACTCCGCGTTCGCCCCGGCGTGGGGCCGGTTCGAGCGCCGGGTCCGGACGGGGGCGCCCGCGCGCCGCCCGGAGGCCGCCGGCGGGATCTCCTCCACCACGGAGCGCAGGACCCCCTTGTCCTTGCGGATCCGGCTGCGCACCGTCAGCGGGAACCGCCCCAGGACGGGGTCGGTCGGGGCGCCGGGGCCGCGGGCGCCGTCGTCGGGGGCCTCCGGCAGGAGCACCACGGCCTCGTAGGTCTTGGCCACGGCCCGCCGCTCGAAGAGCAGGTGGTAGGCGCCGCGGGTGGCCGGGTTCGCGGAGAACATCACGACGCCGGCCGTCGCCCGGTCGAGCCGGTGCAGGGGCACGAGGTCGTCGAGGCCGAGCTCGTTGCGCAGCCGCACGAGCGCGGTCTCCTGGACGAAGCGGCCGCCCGGGGTGGTGGGCAGGAAGTGCGGCTTGTGGATGACCACGAGGTGCTCGTCGCGGTGCAGGAGCGTGTGCGTCACGGGCAGCGGGGTCTCGTCGGGGACGTCCCGGTAGTACCAGAGGTCGTCGTGGACGCCCAGCGGCGTCGTCGGCGTCAGTGCGGTGCCGTCCGCCGCCACGACCTCGCCGCGGGCGAAGCGCGCGCGGATGCCCTCCGGGTCCACGTGACCGAACCGGTGGAGCACGTAGTCCTGCGCGGTGGGCCAGCCGGAGGCGGGCAGGCGCAGGCGCGTGGCGTTGACGCCGTTGCGCGGGGGGAGGGGAGAGGGGACGGCCACGGGTCCATCCTCCCAGCCCGGTGCGGCTGCGTCCGACCGGCGCCGCTCAGTCCGACCGGCCGGGCCGGCCGGAGCCGGTGGTCTCGTCCTCGGCCGGGCCGCGGTCCTGCGGGGTGAGCACCACGACCTCCTCGGCCGGCGCGGCGCGCCCCGTCACCTCGCGCGCCGGGACCGCCCCGCCGACGTCGACCACCACGGTGTCCAGCACCGCGCCCGCGGGGACCTCGCAGTCGCCGAGCAGGAGGCTGCCGCGCACCGTGGCGCCTGCCGCCACGACCACCCCGGGGCCGACCACGCTGTCCGAGACCTCGCCCTCGATCCGGCAGCCCGGGCTGAGCAGCGAGCCGGAGACGCGGGCGTCCGGGGCCACCCACGCCGGCGGCGCCTGGTGGGGGTTGGTGATCAGCGGCCAGCCCTCGGCGGCGACGTCCAGGCCGGTGCCCTCGAGGATCTCCCGGTGGGCGCGGACGTACGCGTCCAGGGTGCCGATGTCCCGCCAGTACCCGACGAGGCGGTGCTCCCGCACGCGCCCCCGCGCCACGAACGCCGGGATGATGCTCTCCCCGTAGTCGCCGAGGGAGGAGCCCACGGGGTCGCCGTCCTCATCGGTCTCACCCTCGTCCTTGGTGGCCGCCTCGTCCTCGCCCGCCACGAGATCGCCGACCACCTCGGAGAGCGCGGCGACGTCGAACACGAACACCTCGGTGGCCACGAGCGTGCCCGCCGGGTCCTCCGGTTTGTAGGCGTAGTCGGTGACGGCGCCGTCGTCGTCCACCTGCACGACGCCGAAGCGCGAGGGGTCCTCGTCCGTCTCGGTGGTGACCACGGTGAGCTCGGCGCCGGAGCGGGCGTGCTCGGCCAGCACGGGGCGCAGGTCCAGCTGGTACAGGTGGTCCGCGGAGAGCACGACGACGGTCTCGGCGCCGAACTGCTCCAGCAGCGGCAGCTGCTGGGCGATCGCGTGGCCGTTGCCGCGGGCGAAGCCCTCCTCGGCACGGCCCTGCGCGGGAGGCAGGAGCCGCAGGCCGTGGCGGGTGCCGTCGAGATCCCACGGCCGGCCGCCGGCCAGGTGCTGGTTGAGCGTGAAGAGGCGGTACTGCTCCACGACCCACACGTCCCGCAGGCGCGAGTGGGCCAGGTTGGACAGGACGACGTCGATCAGCCGGTACTGGCCCGCCAGCGGCACCATCGGCTTGGCGCGGGCCGCGGTGAGCGGCATGAGGCGGCCGCCGGTGCCGCCGGCCAGCACGAGCGCGACGACGGCGCCCTCCGGGTCCTTGGGGAACGGGTCGGCCATGGCTCCTCCTCGGGTCGGGGGCGGGTTCAGCGTAGGGAGCGGGGAGGACACGCGGCCACCGTTCGGGCGCGTCCGGGTCAGCGCTGGCAGTGCGGACACCACCACAGCCGCCGCGCGTCGTCCTCGGGGGAGCCGTAGTCCTCCTGGCGGACGGGGCCGCGGCAGCGCAGGCACGGGGTGCGGTCGTGCCCGTAGACCCAGTACGACGGCGTCCCCCCGCCACGCGCGCCGGGCGTCCGGCCGGGTGCCGTGTCGGGTGACGGACCGGCCGGGACCAGCACCTCGACCCCGAAGGGTCGCGCCGGGTTCGGACGCACGCCCGTGGTCCGGCGCCGGGCGCCCGCGGCGGGGGCGGCGGGCGGGACGTTGGCGCGCAGCAGGTCCCGGGCGAGCAGCACGAGTCCGGCGACGTCCTCGACCTCGCCGATCGGCCGGTGCGGGTCGATGCCGGCCAGCAGGAGGGTCTCGCAGCGGTAGATGTTGCCGATCCCGGAGACGAGCCGCTGGTCGAGCAGGGCCAGGCCGACCGGCCGCTCGGGCCGGGCCGTGAGCCGCCGCATGCCCTCGGCGAGCAGCGCGGCGCCGTCGTCGGGCGTGTCCCAGGCCGGGTCCAGCAGGTCGGGGCCGAGGTGGCCGAGGACGGCGGCCTCGTCGGCGGTGGGCACGAGGGTGAGCAGGCCCAGCTGGGCGCCGAGCACGCGGTGCTCCGCCGTCTCCAGCACCGCCCGCACCTGCCAGGCGGGGGCACCCCACCGCGCGTCGAGGGCGGAGACGAGCCAGCGCCCCTCCATCTTCAGGTGCGAGATCAGGGTGAGCGGCCGGGCCCCGGGGCGGGCTGCGGGCGGGGTCAGCCGCATCAGCAGGTACTTGGCGCGCGGCAGGACCTCGGCCACCGTCCAGCCGGTCAGGTCCGCGGTGGCGTGGCGGGGCACGCGCAGATCCGCGTGCGTCAGGGGCCGGCCCTCGAGCACGGGGCGGAGCCGATGCGCGACGCGGACGAGGGAGTCGCCTTCAGGCACGGGCCGTCACCGGCTCAGGCCGCGTTGAGCTGCCAGGTCACGCCGAAGCGGTCCCCGACCCACGCGAAGCGGCGGGAGAAGCCGTAGTCGTCGGGCGGCATGTAGTCACGGCCACCGCCGGCGAGGAGCGCGTCGTGGACCGCGTCCACCGCGGTGGCGTCCGGCAGCTCGACGAACAGGCTGATGGCCGGGGTGAATGTGAACCCGTGCGGGGTGAAGGAGTCGAAGAAGCGCAGCCGCTGGCCGGCGATCTCGAGCTCGCCGTGCAGGACCTTGCCCGCCCATGCGGCGCCGCGCGGGGAGGAGTCGTCGAAGAGGTCCCGGCGGACCTCGGTGACCGGCAGGTGCTCCACGAACGCAGTGAGGTAGGCGTCCATGGCCGCACCGGCGTCACCCTCGAACAGGAGGAACGGGGTGACGGAGGGGTCCGAGGGGTGCGGCAGGGAGTCCTCGAGGGCCTCGGGGGCGGGGGACGTGCCCGTGGGGGCGGTGCCCACGTCCTCGGGCGGGGCGGCGTCGATGCTCATGGGCCGAACCTACCCCCGGGCCCCGCCTCCGCGACAGGGCCACCCCCGGGCAACGCGGGTTGAGTTGTCGCGGGTGTTCGACGGCGGGACCCGTGACAACTCAACCCGCGTTGCGGACGGGCGGACGGACGTGGGTTCTCAGTTCCGGAACCGGATGCCCGACGGGCTTGAGTAGAACCCCGCGGCCAGCAGCGCCTCGGCCAGCGGCGTGCCGAGCACGGGCCCGCCGTTGACCTTCTCCAGGCTCAACCGCTCGGTCCGGCCGGTCCGCAGCGCCCACACAAGCGCCTCCGCCGCGGCCCGCAGCTCGCCCGGATCCTCCGTGAACGCGAGCAGCGTGCGCCCGCCGCGCTCCATGTAGAGGGCCAGCCGCCCCGCGATCAGCACGACGACGGCGCCCGCCTTCCGGCCCGGGCGATGGCCCGTGGGCACGACGCCGTCCGGCCCGGCCGGCACGGACGGCCAGTCCAGCGCGGCGCCGTAGGGGTTCGCCGGATCCGTCGCGGCCAGGGCGAGGGCGAGCGGGGCGGCGTCGACGGCGGCGTCCTCCTCGTCCCGCTGGAACCCGCGCAGCCGATCCACGACGGCGCCGGTGGAGAACTGCGCGCCGCCCAGCCCGTCGACGAAGTGGCCGCGGCGCACCTGGCCCGCGTCCTCCATCCGGGTGAGCAGCCGGTACTGCCCCGCGAAGCCGCCGGGGACCTCCTCGGCCACCACGGAGCCGCGCGTGATCACGCCGTACCGGTCCAGCAGCAGCTCGGCGGTGGCGTGGGCGCGGATCGTGGGGTCCTGCTCGGCGGCGGGCAGCAGGGACCAGCGGCCGGCCGAGCGGGCCTGTTCGGCGGCCGAGAGCCCGACGGTCCCCGCCGTGAGGCCGGCCGAGCCCCGGGCGCCGCCCTCGGGCGAGGTGAGCCCCGCGTACCGGCCCCGCCCGCGCACCCCGGCCAGCCGCCCGCCGAGCCCGCGCCCGGCCGCCGCCCCCGCGGCCCCGCCCGTCCGCGCGGTGCGGGCCCGCGGCGTCTGCCGGCCGGTGCGGTGCGCGGTCTTGCCGAGCGAGAGCAGGCCGCGGACGGGGGCGAACGTGTCGTTGCCGACCCGGCCGTCCCACACCAGGCCCCACAGCGCGCCCAGCACCGCGGGGCCGCGGGCCAGGTCGGCCGGGTCGCGGTGCGGGTCGGGGCCGCCCGCCCCGCCTGCGCCACCCGCGTCGCCGTCGTCGCCCGCCGCCTGCGCCGCCCGCACCCGCTCCACGAGCTGGGGGAAGAACCAGGCCCCGCCGCCGGCGAGCACCTCGAGCACGGCCGCGCGCAGGGCGGCGTCGGCCGGTGTCTCCTCCGCGGGCTCGGGCAGGCGCAGCGTGAGGTCCACGGCGTCGGCGGGGTGCAGGGCCACCCAGCCGTCGTTGCCGGTGGCCTCCCCGACGCCCGACCACACGTACTCGCCCGTGGCCAGCAGCTCGTCGAGCAGGGCGGGGGCGTAGTCCCGCACGCGGGCGGGCAGCACGAGGGATTCCCACGCGCTCGCGGGCAGGGGCGTGCCGGCCAGCTGGTCCAGGACGGTGGCCACCCCGTCCACGCCCTCGAGCGTGGCCGGCGGCCGCCAGGCCCCGTCGCGCCCCGTCCGCGGCCGCAGGTGCTGCCAGTCGGCGAGGAACCGGGCGTAGGCGGCCTGGTCCACCGGCTCGACCTCGGCGCGCAGCGCGGCGAGGGAGCGCATGCGGATCCGCCGCAGCACCTCGGCGTCGCACCACTCGGCGTCCAGGCCGGTGGCCCCGGGAGTGCCGTCCGGCCGGAACGCGCCCGTGCTCACGCGGCGCTCGGTGGCCAGGCGCTGCAGCACCGAGAGCACGACGGCGCCCCCCAGCCCCAGCGCGGCCCCCGCCTCGGCGGCGGTGAAGGGGCCGTGGGTGCGGGCGTAGCGGCCCACGAGGTCCCCGAGCGGGTCGTCGACCGGGTCGAGGAATGCGGTGGGCACTCCGTGCGGGATCGGCGTGCCGAGCGCGTCCCGCAGGCGGGCGGCGTCCTCGACGGCGGCGAACCGCTCGACCCCGTCCTGGCGCAGGCGGAACGCGCGGCCGGCGCGCTCGAGCTCCGCCAGCATGCCGGCGACGGCGGCCTCGTCCGCGGCCTCCTCCGCCTCCCCCTCGGCCCGTGTGCGCCGCGCGGCCTCCGCCACGGACAGCGGCCCCAGCAGGCGCAGCAGGTCCGCCACGCCCTCGACCCCGCGGGCGCGCCGGTCGGGCGCGAGCCGCTGCAGCTGGGCCTCGACCTCGGCGATGACCCCGGCGTCCAGCAGCTCGCGCAGCTCCTCCGTGCCCAGCAGCTCGGACAGCAGCGCCGGGTCGAGGGAGAGCGCGGCGGCGCGGCGCTCGGCCAGCGGGGAGTCGCCCTCGTAGATGAACTGGGCGATGTAGCCGAACAGGATGGACTGGCTGAACGGCGAGGGCGCCGTCGTCGTGACCTCCACGAGCCGGACGGCCCGTGAGGACACCCGCCCCGCGAGCTCCTTGAGCGCCGGGAGGTCGTAGACGTCCTGGAGCACCTCGCGCACGGTCTCCAGGATCACGGGGAACCGCGGGTGCTTCCGTGCCACGTCCAGCAGCTGCGCGGACCGCTGCCGCTGCTGCCACAGGGGGGTCCGTCGCCCGGGGTCACGGCGCGGCAGCAGCAGGGACCGGGCCGCGTTCTCCCGGAACCGGGCCGCGAACAGCGCGGACCCGCCGACTTCCGCCGTGACGATCTCGTCCAGCTCCTCGGCCGTGAACTCGAACAGTTCCGCGCCCGGCGGCTCCGCGTCCATCAGCGGGATGCGCAGCACGATCCCGTCGTCGGCCGCCATCGCCGCGCCCGAGCCGGTCTCCAGCCCGTACCGCTGCGCCAGCCGCGCCCCCACCGCGAGCGCCCACGGGGCGTGCACCGCCATGCCGTAGGGGGAGTGCAGCACCACGCGCCAGTCGCCGAGCTCGTCCGTGAACCGCTCCACCACGAGCGTCTGCTCGGTGGGCAGCACCCCGGTGGCCTCGCGCTGGTCCTTCAGGTAGGCCAGCAGGTTGTCCTGCGCCCACGGGTCCAGGCCCGCGGCGGCCAGGCGGGTGCGGCCGGCCTCGGGGTCCGCGTCCAGCTCGCGGCGGAAGCGCCCGACGGCGTCGCCCAGCTCCGCCGGCCGGCCCGCGGCGTCGCCCCGCCAGAACGGGAGCTTGCCGGGCTGCCCGTACGCGGGCAGCACCAGGACGCGGTCCGCGGTGATGTCCACGATGCGCCAGCTCGTGGCGCCCAGCAGGATGACGTCCCCCACGCGGGACTCGTAGACCATCTCCTCGTCGAGCTCGCCGACCCGGCGTCCGCCGGAGCGGGCCGAGCCCGCGGACGCGGTGCCCGCCGACTCGGCCGTGTCCCCGGCCGCCGCGCCGCCGGGGGTGCCGTCCGCGCCGCCGTCGGAGGCCAGGAACACCCCGAACAGGCCGCGGTCCGGGATGGTGCCGCCCGAGGTGACCGCGAGGCGCTGGGCGCCGGGGCGGGCGGCGAGCGTGCCGTTCTCCCGGTCCCACAGGATGCGCGGGCGCAGCTCGGCGAACTCGTCCGAGGGGTAGCGGCCGGCCAGCAGGTCGAGCACGGACTCGTAGGCGGAGAACGGCAGCGTCGCGAACGGCGCGGACCGGCGCACGAGGTCGAACCACCCCTGTGCGTCCAGGTCCGCGACGGCGACGGCGGCCACGGTCTGCTGGGCGAGGATGTCCAGCGGGTTGGCGGGGATCCGCAGCGACTCGATGCGCCCGGCCGTCATGCGCTCGGCCACGACGGCGGTGTCCACGAGGTCGCCCCGGTGCTTGGGGAAGAACACGCCCCGGGAGACCTCGCCCACCTGGTGGCCGGCGCGGCCCACGCGCTGCAGACCGGAGGCCACCGAGGGCGGCGACTCGACCTGGATCACCTGGTCCACCGCGCCCATGTCGATGCCCAGCTCCAGCGAGCTCGTGGCCACGACGCAGCGGATCTGGCCGGTCTTCAGCGCCTCCTCGACGATGGCGCGCTGCTCCTTGGACACGGAGCCGTGGTGGGCGCGGGCGAAGTCGGAGACGGTGCCCGATCCCGTGCCGGTCTGCCCGGCCACCTGGGCGGGGCCGTGGAAGCCGGTCGGGTCCGGTGTGCGGAAGCCGGGGACGGCGTCCGGGTGCTCGGCCGCGGCGGCCGCCTCGGCGCGGGCCTCCCAGATCTCGTTGAGCCGGCCGGTGAGGCGCTCGGCCAGGCGCCGGGAGTTGGCGAACACGAGCGTGGAACGCCGCTCGGCCACCAGGTCCACGATCCGCTCCTCGACGTGCGGCCAGATGGACCCGCCCGTCACCGCGCCCTCGTCGCCGAGCCCGCCCGTCGAGGAGCCGGGCCCCAGGTCGTGGGCTGCGGCGGGGGAGGAGAGGTCCGTCAGGTCCGGCACCGGCACCGTGACCGTCAGGTCCCAGCGCTTGGCCGAGGCGGGCCGCACCACCGTCACCGGCTGCGTGCCGCCGAGGAACCGGGCCACCTCGGCGGCCGGCTCGACCGTGGCGGACAGGCCGATCCGCTGCACCGGCGTGTCCAGCAGGGCGTCCAGGCGCTCGAGGGAGACGGCCAGGTGGGCGCCGCGCTTGGTCCCGGCCACGGCGTGCACCTCGTCCACGATCACCGTGCGGACCCCGGCCAGCGCCGCTCGGGCCTGCGAGGTGAGCATGAGGTACAGCGACTCGGGCGTGGTGATGAGGATGTCCGGCGGATCCTGCTGCAGGCGCCGCCGCTCGGCCGCCGGGGTGTCCCCGGAGCGCACACCCACCCGCACGCGCGGCACGGGCCTGCCCTGGTGCGCGGCGGTCTGCGTGATGCCCACCAGCGGGGCCCGCAGGTTCCGCTCCACATCCACGCCGAGCGCCTTCAGCGGCGAGACGTAGAGGACGCGGGTGGCCGCCGTCCCCTCGGTGGCGGGCTCGCGCACGAACGAGTCGAGCGCCCAGAGGAAGGAGGAGAGGGTCTTGCCCGAGCCAGTCGGCGCGATCACCAACGCGTGCCGCCCCGAGGAGATCGCGTCCCACGCGCCGAGCTGGGCCGGCGTCGGGGCCTCGAACGCGCCCGTGAACCAGGCGCGCGTGGGCTCGGTGAACCGGCCCAGGACGACGTCGGCCGCGGGCGTGGCCGTGCCCGCTGCGGTCTCCGCGGGCCCGCTCATGCGTGGTGGTACGGTCGGCCGGCGGAGATCTCCTGGGCGCGGTAGACCTGCTCCGCCAGGATCAGCCGCACGAGCTGGTGCGGGAAGACGAGCGGGGACAGGGACCAGACGCGGTCCGCGCGGGCGTGGACCCGGGCGTCCACCCCGTACGCGCCTCCGATCACCATCGTCACCGGGGCACCGACGTCGAACCGGCCCTGCAGGTGCCGCGCCAGGCCCGGCGAGTCGAACGCCGTCCCCCGCTCGTCCAGCAGGATCAGGTGCTCGTCCGCGCCGACCGCGCCCAGGATCCGGTCCGACTCCTCCGTGCGCGCCGCCTCCTCCTGCCGCGCGGAGTGCGGCAGCAGACGCCACGAGAGGTCGTAGGGCCTCTTGAGGCGCCGCTCGTAGCGGTCGATCCCGTCGACGACCCACGCCTCATGCTTCTTGCCGATGGCCAGCACCCGAACAGACATGGCCCCATGATCGCACCGGCGGCGGACAGGGTACGGGGGTCGGCCCCCGCCGCTCGGCTACGCTCGCCGGGGCGGGGTGCCTGGCTCCGCACCGGAAGGGGGCCCATGACGTCGACCGCACGGTCCGCGCGGGTGTCCCGCCGCGCCGCGCTCGGCCTCGGGGTCGGCGCCCTCGCGGTGGGCGGGGTGGCCGTCGTCGCCGACCTGGTCGGCGCGCCCGCCGGGCCGCTGGGCGCCAACGCGCCGGCCCTGTACGACATGCGCAGCTCCACCGGGCACACGTACGCGGCCCTGCCCGGGCGCGCCGGACGCATCGACGTGTACCGGCCGCCGGGCCAGGGCCCGTTCCCGGTCCTCGTGTGGAACGCGGGCTCCGGCTGGCGCAGCGATCGCGGCTACAGCGACGGTGTCGACGTCGCCCGCGGCCTGGTCCCGCACGGCTACGCCGTCGCCGCGTTCTCGGTGCGCAGCTCCAAGCAGGGCACGTTCCCCGCCCAGGTGGAGGACGCGACGGCGGCGGTCCGCTGGGTGCGGCGCAACGCCCCGGGCCTGCAGCTGGACGCGGGGCGGGTGGCCGTGGCCGGCTCGTCGTCGGGCGGTTGGAACGCCCTCATGGCCGGCCTCACGGGCGGACAGGACCTGGACCGCGAGCAGGTGCCGCTGCCCGGCCGGGAGGTGCCCGACGGCGGCCACGCGATCCCGGAGGAGGACCGCGTCCACGCGATCGTGGACTTCTTCGGCCCCACGGACTTCCTGACGATGAACCGCCAGATGCTCCCGGGCGCGTGCGCGGACTACAACCGCGCGAACCGGCTGAAGCACTGCCACCTCGACGACCGCAGCACCAAGTCGGACATGCTGGGGGTGCCGGTCCTGGCCTCGGGCGGCCTGACCCGGCTGGCCTCCCCGATCGCGCACCTGCGCCCGGACTCGCCGCCCCTGCTGGTCGTCCACGGGCGCAAGGACGTCACGGTGCCGTGGGGGCAGAGCCTCGAGCTGTACCGGGCCGCCGAGGCCGCCGGACTGCGCACCGCGTTCTACTCGGTGGCCGAGGGTGGCCACGACCTGGGCATGATGACCGCGAAGACCCGCAGCGCGGAGGTGCTCCGCAACGGTGTGCCGGCCAGCGCCGTGCACGCCTCCATCTCGTGGTCCGCGGTGGCCTCGTTCCTGGACGCCGTCCTGCCGCGCTGAGGCGGCGGCCGGACCCGCCCCGGCATGGCGAAAGCCCGGGAGCGCAGGGCTCCCGGGCTTCACATCTGGCGGTGACGGTGGGATTTGAACCCACGGTACGGGGTTACCGTACACAGCATTTCGAGTGCTGCACCTTCGGCCGCTCGGACACGTCACCAGACCAGAACACCCTACCCGAGCCGTGGCGGCGCGCCCAAACCGGCCGCCCGCCGTCGTCGGGCACGGGCGCGTTCAGTCGCGCTGTGCCGCGAAGAACCCCCGCAGCAGCGCCGCGCTCTCCTCGGAACGGACGCCGGCGCGGACCTGCACCTGGTGGTTGAAGCGGGGGTCGCGGACCACATCCAGCACCGAGCCGCACGCGCCCGCCTTCGGGTCCCACGCCCCGAATACGACGCGCGGGATGCGGGCCAGCAGCAGCGCACCGGCGCACATGGGGCAGGGCTCGAGGGTCACCACGAGGGTGCAGTCCGTCAGGCGCCAGCCGTCGCCCGCCCCGGCGGCGGCCCGCAGCTCCGCTCCGCGGCGCAGCGCGAGGACCTCGGCGTGGGCGGTGGGGTCGTGGTGCTGCTCCCGCTCGTTCCCGACGACGGCCAGGACGGTCCCGTCGCCGGCCACGAGTGCGGCGCCGATCGGCACGTCGCCGGCCGCCCCGGCCGCGCGGGCGGCCCGGAGGGCCAGGCCCATCCACGCGTGCTCCTGCTCGGCCGTGGGCGCGGGGGAGGGGACGGGGGCGGACACGCGGCCAGCCTAGCGGCGGTGTCGGCGCCCCCGCGGGCACGGGGACGGGCGGAGGGGCGCGCGTGGGCGGTACCGTGGGCGCCATGCGCGTCCACATCGTCGACCACCCGCTCGTGGCCCACAAGCTCAGCGTCCTGCGGGACAAGAAGACCCCGTCCATGATCTTCCGGCAGCTCACGGAGGAGCTTGTGATGCTGCTCGCCTACGAGGCGACGCGCGACGTGGCCATGGAGGAGGTGCGGATCGAGACCCCGGTGACCGAGACCACCGGCTTCCGGCTGGCCCGCCCGCGTCCGCTGGTCGTGCCGATCCTGCGCGCGGGGCTCGGGATGCTGGAGGGGATGACCAAGATGGCGCCGTCCGCCGAGGTCGGGTTCCTCGGCATGGCCCGCAATGAGGAGACGCTGGACATCGTCACCTACGCGGAGCGGCTGCCCGCCGACCTGTCCGGGCGTCACGTGTTCGTCCTGGACCCCATGCTGGCCACGGGAGGCACGCTGATCGAGGCCATCCGCTTCCTCTACCAGCGCGGCGCGGCGCGGGTCACCTGCCTCTGCCTGCTCGGAGCGCCCGAGGGCATCGAGCGGTTGGAGGCCTCGCTGGGCGACGTCGAGGTGGACCTGTACCTGGCCGCCGTCGACGAGCGCCTGGACGAGCGGTCCTACATCGTCCCCGGCCTCGGTGACGCCGGCGACCGGCTCTACGGCCTGGCGGAATGACCTGATCGGACCTCCGCGTCCGCCACGAGACGACCACGGCCCCCGCCCCCACCCGGCGGGGGCCGTGGTCGTCTCACGGGAGCGTCTCCGGCGGGGGCGTCAAGCGGGGCCGTGAATGTGTCGTCCATCTAGTGGACGTCACGACCTGCTGTGACCCGTCATCATGGCGTCACATGGAAAACCTGGAAGTCGCCTGCATAAATATTCCGCATACTCGCTCGTCCTGCGCCGCGCCCTGCCCTGTTGAACAATGAAAGAGTCGCGCGGGCGAGCCGACCGGCCGCGCGACGCTATTCCGATCCGCGAATAGTGATGTTGAGCACATTCAGAACTCTTTCTCTCAAATAGTGAGACAAAAGCGCGAACGTTACTTGCCAGTCCCCTCGGTGAAGTCACATTCTTGTCATGTGACGCCTCGTCCGCCGCATCGACCGAGCGGTGGAGGGGCCATGAGCCGAAAGAGGAGTGGTGGCCATGGGTCAGTCCGCCGGATACGTGCACATCTCCGTCCGCAACGCGCAGCGCCGGGCCGACGGCATGTCCCGCCGAGGCCAGGCCCGCGCAGGCCTGCGGCTGGCAGGTGGCACCGACGCCCCCGACTCCCAGACGGCACCGACGCCGGTCCTGGCGCCGAACGGCATCCCGGGTCCCCAGGCGGTGGCCCGGGAGAACGAGGCCCGCGGGTTCGTCATCTACGTGGGCATGGACGAGCTGGCCGCCTCGGCCGCCGGCACCTCCCTCACGCGGCTGGCCAACGAGCTGCGCCACTACGTGGAGTCCCTCGTCCCCGGGGCGGAGTCGCACGCCGCCGTCGCCCTGGCCCCCGCCGGGGCCGAGGGCCGCGACCTCGAGGTCGTGCGCCAGGTGCTCGGCGATCCGACCGTGCAGGGCGGTGCCAGTCCCGACCTGGCACAGGCGCCGGCCCCCGTGTCCACGCGCCAGCCCGGTGTGCTGATCGACCTGTCCCGGCGCGAGGTGCAGCTGGACGGCGAGTCGCTGAACCTCACCTTCAAGGAGTTCGAGCTCCTGAACTACCTCGTGGAGAACGGTGAGCGCACCGTCGGCCGCGAGGAGCTGCTCGACGCCCTGTGGCGCAACGCCGACGAGGTGCCCAACGAGCGCACCATCGACGTGCACATCCGCCGATTGCGCGCCAAGCTCGGCCGCCTCGCGAACACCGTGCGCACCGTGCGCGGCCAGGGCTACCGCTTCTACCGCCACCCCGAGGTGGTCGTGTGGGCGGCGCCGGAGTACTGCATCTGACCTGCGCCCGCCCGTGTCCGGCGACGGCCCCCGCTCACCCGAGCGGGGGCCGTCGCCGTAGCCTGGCCGCATGAGCACCGCCGACGCGAAGACCCTGATCGTCCTCCGGCACGCCAAGGCCGGCTGGCCCGACGCGGCCGACGACCATGCCCGCCCGCTCGCCGAGCGAGGCCACGCCCAGGCGCCCGCCGCCGGCGACTGGCTCCGCGAGCACGACCTCGTCCCGGACGCCGTCGTGTGCTCCGATGCGCTGCGCACCCGTCAGACGTGCGTGTGGGTGTGCGAGCGCCTGGGCGAGCTGGCACCCACGCCCTACCTGGACCCGCGGCTCTACGGCGCCGACGCGGCGCGGGCCCTGGCCGTCGTCAACGAGACGGAGGAGACCACGCGACGGCTGCTGGTGGTGGGCCACATGCCGTGGGTGCAGGAGCTGGGCATGCGGCTGATGAGCCTGGACTCGGACCAGGATGCGGCGCTGCGCATGAGCGAGCACTACCCGACGCTCGGGATGCAGGTGTTCCGGGTGGAGAAGCCGTGGGCCGAGCTCGACGGCCGCGACGCCGCCCTGACGCACTTCGTGGTTCCGGGGCGCTGACCTCCGCGGCGGCGCGCGTGGCAGAGGCGCGCCGACATGACGAAGGCCCCGCTCCAGCAGGAGCGGGGCCTTCCGATCGTGCGCCCAAAGGGATTCGAACCCCTGACCTTCTGTTCCGTAGACAGACGCTCTATCCAGCTGAGCTATGGGCGCATCATCCGATCCGCCGGAGCGGCTCGAACTCGTAGAACACTACAGGACCTCTCCGGCGAAGTGCAAATCGACGGTCTGCGGTGGTCTGAGTCGGGGGTGTGGCGGGGGCGCGGCCATGATAGCCGGGCTCGGGTACCATGGCAGGACCGTGCGGCCACAACGATGTGGTGCGCGCTTCGGCGGTGCACGCATCGGAGTGGACGGGACGGAACGGCCCCGGACCCCAATGGGAGGACTCTCCACCATGGCTGACAACGCCACCACCTCGTTCGCGGATCGCGCCCTGGCGGACGCGCCCACGGACTACGCCCAGCTGCGCGAGTGGGTCGCTCAGATCGCAGAGCTGACGCAGCCGGACTCCGTCCAGTGGGTCGACGGCTCCGAGGAGGAGCGCGACCGTCTCGCGGACGAGCTCGTGGCGGCGGGCACCCTGACCCGCCTGGCCGAGGACAAGTTCCCCCACTCCTTCGCCGCGTTCTCCGATCCCGCCGACGTCGCCCGTGTGGAGGACCGCACCTTCATCTGCTCCGAGAAGGAGGAGGACGCCGGCTTCACCAACAACTGGATGGACCCGGCGAAGATGCACGGGATCCTCGACGACGCGTTCACCGGCGCCATGCGCGGCCGCACCATGTACGTGATCCCGTTCGTGATGGGCCACCTCGACGCCGAGGACCCGAAGTACGGCGTGGAGATCACCGACTCCGCCTACGTGGTCCTGTCGATGCGCATCATGGCCCGCATCGGCCAGGACGTGCTGGACAAGATGTCCCGCGAGCAGGCCTTCTACGTGCCGGCCGTGCACTCCGTGGGCGCCCCGCTGGAGCCGGGCGAGCAGGACGTGCCGTGGCCGTGCAACGAGACCAAGTGGATCGTGCACTTCCCCGAGGAGCGCTCCATCTGGTCCTTCGGCTCCGGCTACGGCGGCAACGCCCTGCTCGGCAAGAAGTGCTACGCGCTGCGCATCGCCTCCGTGATGGCCCGGGACGAGGCCTGGCTCGCCGAGCACATGCTGATCCTCAAGCTGACCAACCCCGAGGGCCGGTCCTACCACATCACCGGCGCCTTCCCCTCGGCCTGCGGCAAGACCAACCTCGCCCTCATCGACCCCACGATCGAGGGCTGGAAGGCCGAGACCCTGGGCGACGACATCACCTGGATCCGCGCCGGCAAGGACGGCGAGTTCCGCGTGATCAACCCGGAGACCGGCTACTTCGGCGTCGCCCCCGGCACCGGCTGGTCCACCAACCCGAACGCCATGCGCGCGATCTCCAAGGGCAACTCCATCTTCACCAACGTCGCCCTCACCGACGACGGCGGCGTGTGGTGGGAGGGCATGACGGACGAGGTCCCCGAGCACCTCACCGACTGGCGCGGCAACGACTGGACGCCCGAGTCCGGCACCCCGGCCGCCCACCCGAACTCCCGGTTCTGCACGCCCATCGAGCAGACGGACATGCTGGCCGACGAGTACCGCGACCCGCGGGGCGTGAAGCTGGACGCCATCCTGTTCGGCGGCCGCCGCAAGACCACCGTGCCGCTGGTGACCGAGGCCTTCGACTGGGAGGACGGCATCCTCAAGGGCGCCACCCTCTCCTCGGAGACCACCGCGGCCGCCGCCGGCGCCGTGGGCGTCGTGCGCCGCGACCCGATGGCCATGCTGCCGTTCCTCGGCTACGACGCCGGCGACTACCTGGCCCATTGGGTCAGGGAGTCCGGCAAGGCCGACCCGGAGAAGCTGCCGCGCATCTACCTGGTCAACTGGTTCCGCCGCAACCGCGACGGCGGCTTCGCCTGGCCCGGCTTCGGCGAGAACTCCCGCGTCCTGAAGTGGGTCGTGGAGCGCCTCGAGGGCAAGGCCGAGGCCGAGGAGACCCCGATCGGCCTCGTGCCGGCCGCGGGCTCGCTCGACCTGTCCGGCCTCGAGGTGTCGGCCGAGGACCTCGAGGACGCCCTCAAGGTCGACGCCGCGGAATGGGCCGAGGAGAACGAGCTCATCGAGGAGTGGCTCGGCCGGTTCGGCGAGTCCCTGCCGCAGGCCATCCGCGACCGCTTCGAGGCCCAGAAGCGGCGGTTCGCCCAGGCCTGACCGGCCCGGCCGACCACGACGGCCCCCCACCTCCGCGCTGAGGTGGGGGGCCGTCGTCGCGCCCGGGGTGACGCCGGGGTGGGTGAGCCGTCTCCCACTGCCGCCGGATTTCCTGCGCTCTTGCTCTGACGTGGACGTCCTCTCAGAATCTCGTTCGGTTTCCTCCCAGGAAACGAGGCGTATAAATGGGGTCTGCCGTGAGTTTGGTTGACATCTGATCTGTGGTCCCGGGAGGGACTGCTGGAAGGATGTCCTCATGCCCGCTGCATACCCCCGAGAGTTCCGCCAGGACGTGGTCGCGATCGCCCGTAAGGGTCAGATGCCGATCGCGCAGGTCGCGAAGGACTTCGGCATCGCCGCCTCCTGCCTACGGCGCTGGCTGGCCCAGGATGATGTCGAGGCCGGGATCCGGCCCGGCATCACCAAGGCTGAGAACGAGGAGTTGAAGGCTCTCAAGCGCCGCAACCGTGAATTGGAGATGGAGAACGAGGTCCTACGCCGCGCCGCCGCGTATCTGTCGCAGGCGAACCTGAAGTTGGGCCAGTCCCCACAATGAGCTATCCCGTCGTGAAGGACCTGGCCCGCGACGGGATTCCCGTGAAACTCTCCTGCCGGGTCCTCGGGTTCTCCCGTCAGGCCTACTACCAGTGGCTGGCCGAACCTGTCAGCGAGCGGGAATGGTCCGACGCGCATGCCGCCAACGCCGTCCTCGATGCCCATGCCGATGACCCGGAGTTCGGATACCGGTTCCTGGCTGATGAGCTCCGCGGCCGTGGCTTGTCCGTGTCGGACCATCAGGTGTTGAAGGCCTGTCGGCTCGTGAAGGTCCGCTGCTGCCACTGGTTCCGTCGCGGCTCGGGCAAGCGTCCTGGCCCTGCCGTTCATGATGATCTGGTTCGTCGTGAGTTCCGCGCTGAGAAGCCGAACCAGCTGTGGCTCACGGACATCTCGGAGCATTGGGCCGGGGATTCCAAGCTCTATCTCTGCGCGGTCAAGGACGTGTTCTCGAACCGGATCGTGGGCTACTCGATCGATCGGCGGATGAGCTCGCAGCTGGCTGTGGATGCCCTGCAGATGGCTCTGGCCCGGCGTGGAGGCAAGGCCGAGGTGCAGGGTTGCCGGGTGCATTCGGATCGAGGATCGCAATTTCGAGCCAGACGATTCGTGGAGACGCTGCGGGTCAACGGCCTGGTCGGGTCGATGGGCCGGGTCGGTGCTGCTGGGGACAACGCGGCGATGGAATCCTTCTTCGCGCTGTTGCAGAAGAACGTGCTGAACCGGCGGCGCTGGCAGTCCTTCGACCAGCTCCGGCTCGCGATCGTGAGCTGGATCGAGCGGACCTATCACCGCCGTCGTAGGCAGGCCCGTCTCGGGAAGCTCACCCCTGTCGAGTTCGAGATGGTTCAATCAGTCCAGGCGGCTGCCGCCGCCTGATAACTCGTGTCAACCAAACTCATGGCAGACCCATGTGCCCGTACGTGGGCCGTTCCGACCCCGCCGGGCACACCTCATGAAGGAGCACACATGCATCTGCAGCCCAAGGACCTCGAGAAGCTCCTGGTGGTGGTGGCCGCCGACCTGGCGCGCCGTCGCCAGCAGCGCGGCCTCAAGCTGAACCATCCGGAGGCGATCGCGATCATCACCTATGAGCTGATGGAGGGCGCGCGCGACGGCCGCAGCGTCGCCGACCTCATGAGCTGGGGCAGCACCATCCTCACCGTCGACGACGTCCAGGAGGGCGTGGCCGACATGATCTCGATGGTCCAGGTCGAGGCGACCTTCCCCGACGGCACCAAGCTCGTCACCGTCCACGACCCCATCCGCTGAACCGGACCCAGGAGGAGACCATGAAGCCCGGAGAGTACGTCCTCGCCGACGCCCCCGTCGTCTGCAACCGCGGCCGCGAGGCTGTCGAGCTGTCCGTCACCAACCGGGGCGACCGCCCCGTGCAGGTCGGCTCGCACTTCCACTTCGCCGAGGCCAACCGCGCCCTCGACTTCGACCGTCAGGCCGCCCTCGGCTGCCGCCTGGACATCCCGGCCGGCACCGCCGTGCGGCTCGAGCCCGGCGACGAGACCACCGTCAAGCTCATCCCCCTCGGCGGCGACCGCGTCGTCTACGGCTTCCGGGACATGGTCGACGGTTCGCTCGACCCCCACGAGGCAGCCGGCCTCCACGCCGCGCCCGCCGCTCCCGCCATCCCGGCCCGTCACGAGTCCGCCGCGGGCGACGCCCCGTCGCCGCTGAAGGAACGCGCCGGCTTCGACAACGAGACCCGCTGAGTCCGCAGAGAGGACACACACCATGAGCTTCGAGATCAGCCGCGAGCAGTATGCGAGCCTCTACGGACCCACCACCGGCGACGCGATCCGCCTGGCGGACACCGAGCTGTTCGCCGTCGTCGAGGAGGACCTGACCACGCCCGGCGAGGAGGCCGTCTTCGGCGGCGGCAAGGTCATCCGCGACGGGATGGGCCAGAACAGCCAGCTCGTCCGCGACGTCGGCGTCCCCGACCTGGTGATCACCAACGTCGTGGTCATCGACTGGACCGGCATCTACAAGGCCGACATCGCCGTGCGCGACGCGCACATCGTGGCCATCGGCAAGGCCGGCAACCCACACACCATGGACGGCGTAGACATCGTGATCGGGGTGGCCACCGACGTCATCTCCGGCGAGGGCAAGATCCTCACCGCCGGCGGCATCGATACCCACGTGCACTTCATCAGCCCGGACCAGATCGAGACCGCGCTCTCCTCCGGTCTGACCACCATGATCGGCGGCGGCACCGGTCCCTCCGAGTCGTCGAAGGCCACCACCATCACCCCCGGCGAGTGGAACATCCACACCATGCTCCGCTCGTTCGAGCACTGGCCCATGAACTTCGGCCTGCTCGGCAAGGGCCACGGCTCCTCCATCTCCCCGATGGCCGAGCAGATCCGTGCCGGCGCCATCGGCCTGAAGGTCCACGAGGACTGGGGCGCCACGCCGTCGTCCATCAACACCGCCCTGCAGGTGGCGGACGAGTACGACGTCCAGGTGGCCATCCACACGGACACCCTCAACGAGTCCGGCTTCGTGGAGGACACCCGCGCCGCGATCGACGGCCGCGTGATCCACACGTTCCACACCGAGGGCGCCGGCGGCGGCCACGCCCCGGACATCATCGAGCTGGCGCAGTACCCGAACATCCTGCCCGCCTCCACCAACCCGACCCTGCCGTACACGACGAACACGGTCGAGGAGCATGTGGACATGCTCATGGTGGCGCATCACCTGAACGCGGACCTGCCGGAGGACGTGGCCTTCGCTGACTCCCGCATCCGCCAGGAGACCATCGCGGCCGAGGACGTCCTGCAGGACATGGGCATCTTCTCCATGACCTCCTCCGACTCCCAGGCGATGGGCCGCGTCGGCGAGGTGCTGATCCGCACGTGGCAGGTCGCGGACTCCATGAAGCGTCAGCGCGGCCCGCTGCCCGAGGACGAGGGCACCGCGGGGGACAACCACCGCATCAAGCGCTACGTGTCGAAGTACACCATCAACCCCGCCATCGCCCACGGCATCGCCGACTCGGTCGGATCCGTAGAGGTCGGCAAGTTCGCCGACCTCGTGCTGTGGGAGCCGCAGTTCTTCGGGGTGAAGCCGGACCTGGTCATCAAGGGCGGGCAGATGGTCTACGGGGTCGTGGGCGACCCCAACGGCTCCATCCCGACGCCACAGCCCCGCTGGTACCGCAGGTCATTCGGCGCGTACGGCCAGGCCGTGCACACCTCTGCCATCACCTTCATGTCCGAGGCGTCCATCTGGGCCGGCGTGCCGCGCGCCCTGGGGCTGCAGAAGACCATCCGCGCCGTGCACGGCATCCGCGACCTCACCAAGGCGGACATGCGCCACAACGGCGAGACGCCCCGCCTCGAGGTGGACCCGGAGACGTACGAGGTCCGCGTGGACGGGGAGCCCGTCACGTGCGAGCCGCAGGACGTCCTGCCCATGGCCCAGCGCTACTTCCTGTTCTGAGAGAGGGGACCGCATGATCGTCACCGAGATCCTCGGCAACGTCCACGACGACGCCGGCGCCGCCCTAGTGGGCGACCGCCACCGGGAGCAGGTGCACCTCGAGGGCTCCGCCCTCGTCAAGCGCATCCAGCGGCTGCGCACCGACCACGGCAACGAGTACGGGCTGCGTCTGCCCGCCGGGTCCCCGGACCTGCGGGACGGCGACATCCTGACCGTGGACGACGAGGGCGAGCGCGGCAACGCCGTGATCGTGCGCGTGCTGTCCACGGACGTGCTGGTGATCTCGGCGCGATCGCTGCGCGAGATGGCGTTCGTGGCGCACAGCCTGGGCAACCGGCACCTGCCGGCCCAGTTCTTCGACGCGGACGGGCCCTTCGGCCGGGACGCGATGGTGGTGCAGTACGACCACACCGTCGAGGACTTCCTGCGCGCCCACGACGTGCCCCACGAGCGGCAGGAACGCGTCATGGACGTGCCCTTCCGCCATGCCGAGCACACCCACTGACATGGCCGGGACCACCCCCACGGCGACGCCGGGCGTCCCGTCCGGCGTCGCCCTCCTGGGGATGCTGCAGCTGACGGACTCCGCGCTGCCCACGGGCGCCTTCAGCCACTCCCTGGGCCTGGAGACCTACATGAGCGACGGCCGGGTCGAGGGCGAGGAGGACTTCGCCGCCTGGCTGGAGATGTTCGTGGAGCAGCAGCTCACGTTCACGGACGCGCTGGCGGTCCGCCTGGTCTACGCGGCGGAGGACTTCGACTCCGTCGCGGACCTGGACGAGCTCGTCACCGCGCAGGCGCTCCCCGCCCAGATCCGCGAGGCGGGGCGCACGATGGGGCGGCGACTGCTGCGCATCGGCGCCCCCGCCTACCCGGGGGACTGGGTCCGCCGCTACCACGAGGGGGTCGAGGCGGGCACGCTCGACGCCCACCAGGCCCTCGTCTGGGGCGTCATCGCCCGGGAGATCGGGGTGCCCGTCGAGGAGGCGGTGGCCGCGCACCTGTACGCCTCCGTCATGTCGCTGACGCAGAACGCCGTCCGCGGCATCCCGCTGGGCCAGGACGCGGGCCAGCGGGTCGTCCGCCGGGCCCAGGAGTGGGTCCTGCGGGCCGTCGAGGTCTCCCGTGGCCTCCACCCCGACGACCTCGGGGCCATCGCCCCGGGGCTGGAGATCGCCCAGATGCGGCACGAGCGGCAGCGCGCCCGCATGTTCATGAGCTGAGCGGCCCGCGCACCGCACCGGGGGGGGGGGGGGGGGGGGGGGGGGGGGGGGGGGGGGGGGGGGGCCGGCGGGGGGGGGGGGGGGGG
>NZ_JBHNYP010000034.1:0-23498 GCF_054960655.1 Micrococcus sp. PSi08
CGCACCGCCGCGACCAAGCCGGGCGTCGCCCCGACCCCCGGCCCCGCCGCACCGACGCCGGCCGCCCAGGCCCCGGCCGCCCCGGCCCCCGCGCCGAAGGCTCCGCAGCCGTCGGCCACGCCGAAGCCGGGCGCCGCTGCGCCCAAGCCGGGCGCCCCGCGTCCCGGCAACAACCCGTTCAGCCCCAAGGGCGGTTCCGCCGGGTCTCGTCCGGGCGCCCGCCCGGGCGGCCGTGGCGGTGCTCCGCGCCCGGGCAACAACCCGTTCGCCCCCTCGCAGGGCATGCGCTCCGGTCGTGAGGACCGCGCGCCTCGTCCGGGCGGCCCCCGTCCGCCGGCCGGCGCCGGCGGCCCCCGTCCGGGCGGTCCGCGCCCGGCCGCGGGCGCCGGTGGCCCCCGCCCCGGTGGGCCGCGTCCGAACCCGGGCATGATGCCCAAGCAGATCACCCCGGCCCCGCAGCCGGCCCGCGGCCGTGGCCGTCCGGGCGGCGGCCCCGGCGGCGGTCCGGGTCGTCCCGGCGGCCCGGGCGGCCGTGGCGGTCGAGGCAACGCCCAGGGCGCCTTCGGGCGCGGCGGCGGCCCGCGCAAGGGACGCAAGTCGAAGCGCGCGAAGCGCCAGGAGTTCGAGCAGCAGCACACGCGTGAGATCGGCGGCGTCAAGGTCCCCAAGGGCGACGGCACCACCGTCCTGCGCCTGCGCCGCGGTGCGTCCCTGGCCGACTTCGCCGAGAAGATCCGCGCCGACGTCGCAGACCTGGTGAAGGTGCTCTTCACCCTCGGCGAGATGGCCTCGGCCAACCAGTCCCTCGACGAGGAGACCTTCCAGCTGCTCGGCGACGAGCTGGGCTACAAGGTCCAGATCGTGTCCCCGGAGGACGAGGACAAGGAGCTGCTGGAGGCCTTCGACATCGACCTCGAGGCCGAGGAGGCCAACGAGGACGAGGCCGACCTCGAGCCGCGCCCCGCGGTCGTCACCGTCATGGGTCACGTGGACCACGGCAAGACGCGTCTGCTGGACGCCATCCGCTCCTCGAACGTCATCGAGGGCGAGGCCGGCGGCATCACCCAGCACATCGGCGCCTACCAGGTGCCCGTGGAGCACGAGGGCGAGCAGCGTCGCCTCACCTTCATCGACACCCCGGGTCACGAGGCGTTCACCGCCATGCGTGCCCGCGGTGCGAAGGTCACCGACATCGCCGTGCTGGTGGTGGCGGCCGACGACGGCGTCATGCCGCAGACCGTCGAGGCGCTCAACCACGCCCAGTCGGCCGGCGTGCCGATCGTGGTGGCGGTCAACAAGATCGACAAGGACACCGCCGCCCCGGACAAGATCCGCGGTCAGCTCACCGAATACGGCCTCGTGCCCGAGGAGTACGGCGGCGACACGATGTTCGTGGACGTCTCCGCGCGCAGCAACATCAACATCGACAAGCTGCTCGAGGCGATCCTGCTCACCGCGGACGCCGCCCTCGAGCTCAGGGCGAACCCGCACAAGGCCGCCCGAGGCGTGGCCATCGAGGCCAACCTCGACAAGGGCCGCGGCGCCGTCGTCACCGTGCTGGTGCAGACCGGCACGCTGCGCGTGGGCGACACCATGGTGGTGGGCTCCGCCCACGGCCGTGTGCGCGCCATGTTCGACGAGAACGGCAACGCCGTGGAGGCGGCCGATCCGTCGCGTCCCGTCCAGGTGCTCGGCCTGTCCTCGGTGCCGCGCGCCGGCGACTCGTTCCTCGTCACCGACGACGAGCGCACCGCCCGCCAGATCGCGGAGAGGCGCGAGGCGGCGGACCGCAACGCCCAGCTGGCCAAGCGCCGCAAGCGCATCACCCTGGAGGACTTCGACCAGGCCGTGGCCGAGGGCAAGCTGGACACGCTCAACCTCATCATCAAGGGCGACGCGTCCGGTGCCGTCGAGGCGCTGGAGGACTCGCTGCTCAAGATCGAGGTCGGCGAGGACGAGGTGCAGCTGCGCGTCATCCACCGCGGCGTCGGCGCCATCACGCAGAACGACGTGAACCTGGCGACCGTGGACAACGCCATCATCATCGGCTTCAACGTGCGCCCCGCCGAGCGGGTCGCCGACCTGGCCGACCGCGAGGGCGTGGACATGCGCTTCTACAACGTGATCTACGACGCGATCGATGACATCGAGAACGCGCTCAAGGGCATGCTGAAGCCGGAGTACGAGGAGGTCGAGCTCGGCTCGGCCGAGGTCCGCGAGGTGTTCCGCTCCTCCAAGTGGGGCAACATCGCCGGTTCGCTCGTGCGCTCGGGCCTCATCCGCCGCAACGCCCAGGCCCGCCTGGTGCGCGACGGCGTGGTGGTCTCCGACCACCTCAGGATCGAGTCGCTGCGCCGCTTCAAGGAAGACGCCACCGAGGTCCGCGAGGGCTATGAGTGCGGCATCGGCCTGGGCAGCTTCAACGACATCAAGGAGGGCGACGTGATCGAGACCTTCGAGATGCAGGAGAAGCCGCGCGTCTGACGGCCGGGGCGGGGGCCCGCACGGGCCCCCGCCTTCCGCCTCCCACCCTCTGAACCATCACCACCGGAAGGAACCGCACCATGGCCGATCCGGCACGCGCCGGCCGCCTGGCCCAGCGCATCAAGGTCCTCGTGGCCGAGGCGCTGCGCCGCGGCGTCAAGGACGACCGCGTGGAGCCCGTCACCGTGACGGAGGTCCGCGTGACCAACGACCTGCAGCACGCCACCGTCTACTACACCGTCCTGGGCGACGAGGCCACGGTGGCCGCCGCCCACGAGGGCATCCAGGAGAACCGAGGCATCCTGCGCCGCGAGGTGGGCCGCGGGCTCACCATCCGCCTGGTGCCCACGCTCGAGTTCGTGGCGGACACCGTCCCCGAGGCGGCCGCACACCTGGAGGACGTCCTCCGCGCGGCCAAGGAGCGGGACGCCGAGCTGGCGAAGGCGCGCGAGGGCGCGTCGTACGCCGGTGACGCGGACCCGTACCGCACCGCCGAGCCGGACGCCGACGCCGACGACGCCCCGCGCGCCTGAGGCCCGCGGCACGGTGAGCACACGCAGCACCGGGGGACAGGCCCCCGACGCGCCGGGAACGGAGGCGTCGGGGGTCGTCCTCGTGGACAAGCCGCAGGGGTGGACCTCGCACGACGTCGTCGGGCGGGTCCGCCGGCTGGCAGGCACCCGCAAGGTGGGCCACGCCGGCACCCTGGATCCCATGGCCACGGGCCTGCTCGTGGTCGGCGTCAACAAGGCCACGCGCCTGCTGACCGCCATCACGGGCGCGGACAAGACGTACACGGCCACGATCCGGCTCGGGCAGTCGACCGTCACGGACGACGCGGAGGGCGAGGTCGTGCAGACCCGGCTGGCCAACGCCGTCACGCCCGAGCGCGTCGCCGAGCAGGTCGCCGCCCTGACGGGCGAGATCCTGCAGGTGCCCTCGGCCGTCTCCGCCGTCAAGGTGGCGGGCCGGCGCGCCTACGATCGCGTCCGCGCCGGAGAGGACGTCACCCTCGACGCCCGCCCCGTCACCGTGCACGAGTTCACGGTGCACGAGCTGCGCCGGCTCGACGGCGGCCGGCTGGTCGACCTCGACGTCACCGTGCGCTGCTCCTCCGGGACCTACATCCGGGCGCTTGCCCGCGACCTGGGCGAGGCCCTCGAGACCGGCGGGCACCTCACGGCGCTGCGCCGCACCGCAGTCGGCCCGTTCGACGTGGCCGACGCGCTCACTCTCGAGGCCCTCGCGGAGCGCTTCGCGATGACCGAGCTCTCCGAGGCCGCCGCCGGGCTCTTCCCGGTGCGCGAGCTGACGGAGGACGAGGCCCACGAGCTCGCCTTCGGGCGGGTCGTGGCGCCCACCGGCACGGGTGAGACGCTCGTCGCCGGGCGCGCGCCGGACGGCCGCGTCATCGCCCTCGTCTCCGACGTGCGCCGCCGCGGCGCCGACGTCGCCAAGCCCCAGCTCGTGTTCGCCCCGGCCGAGGGGCCGGGACAGGGAAGGACCGCATGATCCTCGACGCCTGGTTCTGGACGGGACTGGTGATCGGTGCCGTCTCGTTCGTGGTCTGCGTGGTGATGACGGCGATCCGCCGCCACCCCGCGGACGCCTCGATCCTCTCGGTGGCCGCCGTCGAGCTGTTCACGCTCGTCTACGCGGCGGCCGCCGCCGTCCGCCAGCTCGGCGGGGACACCCTGAACGGCCCCGGCTGGGAGTTCTGGGGCTACATCCTCACCGCCCTGATCGTGCCGGTGATCGCCGTGGGCTGGGCCGTCACGGACAAGACCCGGTGGTCCAACCTCGTGCTGGCCGTGGTCGGGCCCACGATCGTCGTGATGCTGCACCGCATGCAGGTCATCTGGTTCGGGCAGTGGTGAGGAGGATGGACATGGCACCCAGCGACGGCGCCCCCGCGCGCAACCAGGGTCTCGGCCGGATCATCGTCATGGTCTACGCGGTGTTCGCCCTCTCGGCGAGCGCGCGCAGCCTCTTCCAGATCCTCACGCAGTTCGACGCCGCCCCCGTGGCGTACACGCTCTCCGCGGTCGCGGCGGTCGTGTACATCGTGGCGACGTTCGCGCTCGCCCGCTCCGGCCCGCGCACCTGGGCGGTGGCGCTGGGCGCCGTGCTCGTGGAGCTGGCCGGCGTGGTCGGCGTGGGCCTGTGGACCGCCCTGGATCCGGGGATGTTCGCCCACGACACCGTGTGGTCCCGATTCGGCGCGGGCTACGGCTACGTGCCGCTCGTGCTGCCGGTGGTCGGCCTGATCTGGCTGCTGACGCACCGCCCCGCCCGCCCGGCCGAGGCGGGGGCGCTCTGATGCGGGTCTGGAACAGCCTGGACGAGGTCCCCACGGACCTGCCGCGCACCGTGGTCACCCTGGGCAACTTCGACGGCGTGCACCGCGGCCACCGCGAGGTGCTGCGCCGGGTCGTCGAGCTGGCGCGGGCCCGCGACGCCCTGGCCGTGGCCGTGACCTTCACCCCGCACCCGCGCGCCGTGCACCAGCCCGAGGTGCCCCACGTGGACATCATCAGCCCCGAGCAGCGGGTCGTCCTCCTGGAGGAGGCGGGTCTGGACGCGGTGCTCCTGCAGCGCTACACCCTCGAGTTCGCGGACCAGTCCCCGGAGGAGTTCGTCCGCGGCATGCTCGTGCACGGGCTGCACGCCGCCGTCGTGGTCGTGGGGCACGACGTGCGCTTCGGCCGGGGCAACACCGGCGACGTCGCGGAGATGGTGCGCCTGGGCGCCCGCTACGGCTTCGAGGTCGAGGCCGTCGAGGAGTTCCCCGCCGAGCACGGGGCCGAGCCGGAGCGCCGCTGCTCCTCGACGTGGGTGCGCGAGGCCCTGGCCGCGGGCGACGTCGCCCAGGCCGCGGCCGTGCTCGGCCGACACCACGTGCTCACCGGCGAGGTGGTGCACGGGTTCGCGCGCGGCCGCGAGCTCGGCTTCCCCACGGCGAACCTCGAGACGGATGTGCAGGGCATGATCCCGGCCGACGGCGTCTACGCCGGCTGGGTGCACGACGCGCACGGCGGCGTGTGGCCGGCCGCGATCTCCATCGGCTCGAACCCCACGTTCGAGGACGTCTCCCGTGTGGTGGAGGCGCACGTGATCGACCGCCACGACGAGCGTGTGGAGGACTTCGACCTCTACGGCCAGCACATCGAGGTCGAGTTCGTGGCCCGGCTGCGCGGGATGGTCGCCTACGAGGGCGTCGAGAAGCTCGTGGCGCAGATCACGCAGGACGTGGACGAGGCCCGGGCGATCCTGGCCACGACCCCGTCCGACCGGTGACCGGTCCGGCCCCGGGCGTCCCGCGCCTGCCGGGCCGGCCCGCCCGCGCCCGCCGGGAGGCCGGCAACCCCTTCGCCGAAGCCGGCGGGGAGCACTACGACGCCGTCCGACCGTCCTATCCTGCCGAGGCCGTGGCGTGGGTCCTGGAGGGCCTCGGCCAGGGGCTCGATCTTGGACTTGACGTGGTGGAGGTCGGCGCGGGCACGGGCCTGTTCACTCGGTCCCTCACCGCCCTGCCGGTCGAGCGGGTGCGGTCCGTGACCGCCGTGGAGCCGGCCGCGTCCATGCGGGAGGTCCTCAAACGCGAGGTCGCCGCACCTTCGGACGGGCGTGTGCGCGCCGTGCCGGGCACGGGCGAGTCCACGGGCCTGCCGGCGGCGAGCGCCGACGTCGTGGTGGCGGCCCAGGCCTGGCACTGGATGGACCCGGCCGCGGCGAGCGCGGAGGCCGCGCGGGTGCTGCGCCCGGGCGGGCGTCTGGTCGCGGTGTGGAACCAGCTCGACACGGCGGTGCCGTGGGTGCACCGTCTCACCCGGATCATGCACGCCGGGGACGTGCACGCCGCCCGGCCCGAGCAGCGCCGGTTCGCGGCTCCGTTCGGAACGGAGGAGCACGCGCGCTGGGCGTGGACGCAGCCGATGACCGCGGCGGGGCTGCAGGGGCTCATGGCCTCGCGCTCGTACTGGCTGCGCGCGGACGAGCGGATCCGATCCCGGCTGACGGCCAACCTCGACTGGTACCTGCACGAGCACCTGGGCCATGCGGCGGACGCGGACCTGCAGGTGCCCTACGTGACGGTGGCCTGGTGGGCGGCGCCGGTCAGGGGCGGGCGCCCACGGTGACCGGGACCGTCCGGGCGATCCCGGCCCGCCGCGCCTGCCAGAGCAGCAGCGCCGTGGCCACCGCGACCACCGCCACCGAGAGCAGCGTGGCCGCCGGGGAGCCGGCGGTCTCCGCGCCCACGTAGCTGTCCTCGACGGTGCCCACGAGCGTGCCGACGGCGATGATCACCACGTTGTTGACCACGTGCAGCGCGACGGCGGCCTCGAGCCCGCCCGTGCGCCACGTGAGCAGGACGGCCGCGACGGCGAACGCGGCGAGGTCCAGCAGGATCCACGGGTCGAGCGAGCCGTGGGCGAGCGAGAAGGTCGCCGCCGAGAGCACCGCGGTGACCGCGACGGCCACGACCGGCCGGCGGATCCACGTGCCGACGGCCAGCAGCAGCCACCCGCGGAACAGGTACTCCTCGCCCGCGGCCTGGAACGGGGTGAGCACGAACGCCATGACGAGCAGCCAGACCCAGTCCTGCGCGCGCGGGGCCGTGGGGGCGCCGTCGAGGGCCCACGTGCCCAGCACGTAGGCGAGGAACAGCGGCGTCAGCACGACGACGCAGCGCGCCAGCCAGCGCCAGCGCACGCGGCCCTCGACCGAGTGGACGAAGCGGGCGGCGACGGGGTGGCCCAGGGCCACGGCCAGCAGCGCGACCCCGATCAGTGCGGCGAGCAGGAGGTTGTTCAGCAGCACCATGGGCGCGGAGTACAGGTCGAGGTCGGTCACGTCCGTCGGGTCGGCCGCGCCGAGCAGTGCGGGCCCGGACGTGGCGAGCAGGGCGAGGGCGCCCAGCACGCCCCCGAGCACGAGGAGGCCCACCAGGCCGGCCAGCACGAGGCCGAAGGACGCGAGCGGGTTCCACCATCGGGCCCGCGGCGTGCGCAGCAGCGCGGGGTAGTCGTGGCCGATCAGCGGCAGATCCAGGGGCGGCGCGGGCGGCCGGACGGGGAACGACGGCGGGGCCGGGGAGTGGGGGACCGGTGGGGTGCTCACCGGGCCAGGGTAGGCGATGCGGTAGACTCGACCCTCGGCCTCCCTGCAGTCCGCGGTGGGGTGGGCCCCGCGTCGTCCGCCCCGGCGGTCGGCGCGGCACCCGTTCGCGGTACCGAAGTGAAGGAGGCCCACCATGGCCCTGGATCCCGCTGTCAAGCAGCAGATCATCAAGGAGTACGCCACCCACGAGGGCGACACCGGCTCCCCCGAGGTGCAGATCGCGGTCCTGTCGCGCCGCATCAAGGACCTGACCGAGCACCTCAAGGAGCACAAGCACGATCACCACACCCGCCGCGGCCTGATGGGCCTGGTCGGTCGCCGTCGTCGCATGCTGGGCTACCTGCAGAAGGTCGACATCGAGCGCTACCGCGCGCTGATCGAGCGCCTCGGCCTGCGCAAGTGACCTGAGGAGGCGGCGCCGGAGCCCGCGGGAGACCCGCGAGCGCCGGCGCCGCCTTTCGTCTGCCCTCGGACGCACGTAGTGTGTCCCGAGGGGAGACCGCCGCAGCCTGCGGCACTCCGGCGCGCCACGGCGCGCCTCCCCGCATCATTGCCACACCCGACGGTTCCGCGCCCATCGCTCGCGGTCCTCGACAGTGGCTCCCGGACCCCGCCCCACGGCGGGATGCCGAGGGCCTCGATCGAAGACCAGGGGGACAGGGACGCCTGCGGCGCCGTCCACCTGAAAGGAGGCCCTCATGGAGGGTCCTGAGATCACCTTCGCCGAGGCCGTCATCGACAACGGCTCGTACGGCAAGCGCACCGTCCGCTTCGAGACCGGGCGCCTCGCCCAGCAGGCCGCCGGCGCCGCCATGGTCTACCTCGACGAGGAGACGTCGATGCTGTCCGCCACCACCGTGGGCAAGTCCCCACGCGAGGGCTTCGACTTCTTCCCGCTGACCGTGGACGTCGAGGAGCGCATGTACGCCTCGGGCCGCATCCCCGGCTCGTTCTTCCGCCGCGAGGGCCGCCCGTCCACGGACGCGATCCTCACCTGCCGCCTGATCGACCGCCCGCTGCGCCCGGCGTTCGTCAAGGGCATCCGCAACGAGGTCCAGGTCGTCGTGACCGTCACCTCGATCGCCCCGGACGAGATCTACGACACGGTGGCCATCAACGCCGCCTCCCTGTCCACGCAGCTGTCCGGCCTGCCGTTCTCCGGTCCCATCGGCGGCGTGCGGATGGCCCTGATGGACGACGGCTCCGGCACGCGCCAGTGGGTCGCGTTCCCGAAGCACTCCCAGCTCAAGGGCGCCGTGTTCAACATGGCCGTGGCCGGCCGCGTGGTGGGCGACGACGTCGCCATCATGATGGTCGAGGCCGAGGCGACCCCGGACTCCTGGACCCTGGTCAAGGAGCGCGGCGCGCAGGCGCCCACCGAGGAGATCGTGGCCGAGGGCCTCGAGGCCGCCAAGCCCTTCATCCGCACCCTGTGCGAGGCCCAGGCCGACCTGGTCAAGCGCGCCGGCAAGGACCCGGTGGACGTCCCCGTGTTCCAGGACTACCAGGACGACGCCTACGCCGCCGTCGAGAAGCTCGCCACGGACCGCCTGACCGAGATCTTCTCCATCGCCGACAAGCAGGAGCGCGAGTCGGCCTCGGACGCCTACCTGCTCGAGGTGCTCGAGGAGCTCGCCGGCGAGGGCAAGGACTTCGCCGAGCGCAAGGGCGAGATCGCCAAGGCATACGGCTCCCTCACCAAGCAGATCGTGCGTCGCCGCATCCTCACCGACCAGGTGCGCATCGACGGCCGCGGCCTGACGGACATCCGCAAGCTGACCGCGGAGGTGGAGGTCCTGCCCCGCGTGCACGGCTCCGCCATCTTCGAGCGCGGCGAGACCCAGATCATGGGCGTCACCACGCTGAACATGCTCAAGATGGAGCAGCAGATCGACTCGCTGTCGCCGGAGACGGCCAAGCGGTACATGCACCACTACAACTTCCCGCCGTACTCCACCGGCGAGACCGGCCGCGTGGGCTCCCCGAAGCGCCGCGAGATCGGCCACGGCGCCCTCGCCGAGCGCGCCCTGGTGCCCGTGCTGCCGGCCCGCGAGGAGTTCCCCTACGCGATCCGCCAGGTCTCCGAGGCCCTCAGCTCCAACGGCTCGACGTCGATGGGCTCCGTCTGCGCCTCCACCCTGTCCCTGCTGAACGCGGGCGTGCCGCTGCGCGCGCACGTGGCCGGCATCGCCATGGGCCTGGTCTCCGCCGAGGTGGACGGCCAGACCCAGTATGCGGCCCTGACCGACATCCTCGGCGCCGAGGACGCGTTCGGCGACATGGACTTCAAGGTGGCCGGCACCGCCGAGTTCGTCACCGCGATCCAGCTGGACACCAAGCTGGACGGCATCCCGGCCTCCGTGCTGGCCGCCGCCCTGACGCAGGCCCGCGAGGCGCGCCTGCACATCCTGTCCGTGCTGAACGCCGCCATCGACGCCCCGGACGAGATGGCCCCCACCGCCCCGCGGATCATCTCCGTGCGCATCCCGGTGGACAAGATCGGCGCGGTCATCGGCCCCAAGGGCGCCATGATCAACCAGATCCAGGACGACACGGGCGCGGACATCACCATCGAGGACGACGGCACCGTGCTGATCGGCGCCACCGACGGCGCCTCGGCCGAGGCCGCGCGCTCCGCGGTGAACGCGATCGCCAACCCGCAGGTCCCCGAGGTCGGTGAGCGCTACCTCGGCACCGTGGTGAAGCTGACCACGTTCGGCGGGTTCGTCTCGCTCACCCCGGGCAAGGACGGCCTGCTGCACATCTCCGAGCTGCGCAAGCTCAACGAGGGCAAGCGCGTGGACGACGTCGAGGACGTGCTCGGCGTGGGCCAGAAGGTCCAGGTCGAGATCACCAAGATTGACGACCGCGGCAAGCTCTCCCTCTCCCCGGTGGTGGCGGAGTCCGACGCCGTGGCCGAGACCGCGGACGCGATCGAGTCCTCGCAGACCGAGGCCTGATCCGCCCCGGCCGGGCATGCCCGGCCCGGTGACCACGACGGCGCCGCACCCTCCCAGCGAGCGGTGCGGCGCCGTCGTCGCGCATGGGCGAGAATGTCCGTCATGAGTGTTCACCGTGAGATTCCCCTGGACTTCGACGGCGTGCTGGCGGACGAGGGCAACGGTTCCGTGGTGCGCCGCTCCGTGCTGCCCGGCGGCGTCCGTGTGCTCACCGAGGCCATGCCGGACCAGCGCTCGGTGACCATCGGCTACTGGGTGGCCGTCGGGTCCCGTGACGAGTCGCCCGAGGGCTACGGCGCCACGCACTTCCTGGAGCACCTGCTCTTCAAGGGCACGCCCACGCGCACCGCGATGGACATCGCGGCCGCCTTCGACCGCGTGGGCGGGGAGTCCAACGCCGGCACGGCCAAGGAGTCCACCGTCTACCACGCCCGCGTGCTGGACGAGGACCTGCCGATGGCCGTGGAGGTGCTCACGGACATGCTCACCTCCTCCCTGATCGACCCGGACGAGCTCGAGACGGAGCGCGGCGTGATCCTCGAGGAGCTCGCCATGGCCGCGGACGACCCCGTGGACGTGGCCCACGAGAAGCTCGCCGAGGTCATGCTGGACGGCCACCCCCTCGGCCGGCCGATCGGCGGCACGCCCGAGACGATCCGCGCCGTCACCCGCGACCACGTGGTCGGGCACTACACGCACTGGTACCGCCCGGACGAGCTCGTCGTCACCGCCGCCGGCCACCTCGACCACGACGAGGTCTGCCGCCTCGTCCTCGCCGCCCTGCGCGCCTCGGGCTGGGAGCTCACCCCGGGAGCCCTGCCCGCCCCGCGTCGTGCCGTGGACACCGCCGGGGCCGCGGCCTCACGGGTGCGGACCGGCACGCACACCGTCACCAAGGCGGTCGAGCAGGCCAACGTCCTCGTCGGGGGCCGCTCGCTGTCCACCACGGACCCGGACCGCTTCGCCCTGGGCGTCATGCACTCCGTCCTGGGCGGGGGCATGTCCTCGCGGCTGTTCCAGGAGATCCGCGAGCGCCGCGGCCTGGCCTACAACACCTACTCGTTCTCCGCCGGGTACTCCGACGCCGGCTACTGGGGCCTGTACGCGGGCTGCCAGCCGGACCGGGTGGAGGAGGTGGCCGCGCTGATGGAGGCCGAGCTGGACCGGATGGCCGAGGCCGACGTCACCGGGGAGGAGCTCGCGCGCGCCCACGGGCAGATCTGCGGCGGCACCGTGCTGGGCATGGAGTCCACGGGCGCCCGCATGTCCCGGTTGGGGCGGGCCGAGCTGGTCACGGGGGAGTACGTGGACCTGGCGGCCTCCCTCGCCCGGGTCCGCGAGGTCGACGCCGGTCAGGTCCGGGCCGTGGCCGCGCGCCTGGCCGCGGGGGACCGGGCGCGCGTCGTCGTCGCCCCGGCCTGACCCCGGCCACGGCCGCCGGTGCGGGCCGCGTAGGCTGGAGGCCATGACCGCGATCCGCACCCCCTCCGCCGTGTCCGCTCCCGACGACGTCCCGCGCGTCGCGATCTTGGGTGCCGGTGGCCGCATGGGCCGCCACGCGGTGCCCGCGGTGCGAGCGGCCGAGGGTCTGGAGCTCGTGGCCGAGCTCGGCTCGCAGGACCGCCTGGACGCGGTGCTCGAGGCCGGCGCCACCCACGTCCTGGACCTCACGGTCCCGGACGCCTCGCCCGAGAACGTGGCCTTCGCCGTGGAGCACGGGCTGCACACGGTCGTCGGCACGTCGGGCTGGGTGCCCGAGCGCCGCGAGCGCCTCGAGGCGCAGCTGGCTGAGCACCCGGGGGTGGGCGTGCTGATCGCCCCGAACTTCTCGGTCGGCTCGGTGCTGGCCTCGGCGTTCGCCGCGCAGGCGGCGCGGTACTTCGAGTCCGTCGAGCTCGTCGAGCTGCACCACCCGGACAAGGTGGATGCCCCGTCGGGCACGGCCGTGCGGACCGCCGAGCTCATCGGCGCGGCCCGGGACGCGGCCGGCGTGCCCGTCTCCCCGGACGCCACCGAGCACGACCCGGACGGCGCGCGCGGCGCCGTCGTCCACGGCGTGCACGTGCACGCGGTGCGCCTGCGCGGCCTGGAGGCGCACCAGGAGGTGCTGCTGGGCGGGCCGGGCGAGCAGCTCGTGGTCCGGCACGACGCGTTCGACCGCGGGGCCTACATGCCCGGCGTCGTCCTCGGCCTGCGGACCGTGGCCTCCCGCCCGGGTCTGACCTATGGACTGGACGGATACCTGGACCTTGGCTGAGCCCTCCCGCACCCCCGACGACGGCGCCGTGGGCCCGACCGAGCACGCCGCCCGTGCCCGCCGCTCGACCGTGATGAGCAAGGTGTGGGTCGGCTTCGTCTGCCTGCTCGTGCTGCTGTTCGCCGGGTTCGCCCTCAACGCGTCCGTCGCGCTGGTGCGCGCCCCGCAGCCGCTGGCCAAGGCGATCGGCGGGGGCGTCATCCTCGTGGTGCTGGTGACCGTGGCCGTCCTGGCCCGCGAGGTGTGGTTCGGCCGCCAGACCGAACGCCTGGCGGACCAGCTCGAGGCCGAGGGCGGACTGCCGGAGGACGACCTGCCGCGCTCGCCCGGCGGCCGGATCGACCGGGAGGCCGCCGACGCCCAGTTCGAGCTGTACCGCGTGGAGGCCGAGGCCGCACCGCGCGACTGGCGCGCCCGCTACCGCCTCGCCCTGGCCTACGACGCCTCGGGCGACCGCCGCCGCGCCCGCGAGGCGGCCCGGGAGGCCGTCCGCCTGCACCGCGCCGGCTGACGCGGCCCACGCGTCGCTCAGCGCCCTCCGACGGCCCGTTCCCCACCCGCCCGGGACAGCCGGGCCATCACGGCCTCGAGCGGACCCCGTCGGCCACTGAGCTCGGCGGCCAGCCCGGCCATGAGGCACAGCAGGACGAGGACGGCGAGCAGCGCCCCGTCGGCCGGGTCGATCCCGGTCGCGTCCACGAGCGCGAGCACCACGAGGTGCCCCACGTAGAGCGTGAGCGGGATGCGCCCCGCACCCACGAGCGGGCGCAGCGCGGCGTGCCCGACCAGCGGCCGGGCCAGCAGGCAGGCGCCCAGCACGGCGCACGCCCAGCCCGCCGCGAGCACGGCGGCCACCACGGACCCGGAGTGCGGGGTCGGCAGGGCGAGCCACAGCGGATCCGGGATCAGGAGGGCGAGCCGCGGCTCGCCCGTGCGCAGCGTGAGCGCCGTCTCGGCCGGGTCCGTGCCGATCGCCGCGGCGACCCGCCCGACCGTGCCCGGGGCCCACAGCACCGCCGCGCCGACGACGCCGGCCGCCGCCCACGCCGCGGCCCCGCCGCCGAGGATCCCGGCGGCCACGCGGGGCTGGTCCAGCGGCAGCCGCCCCAGGGCCAGCCCCAGCACGAGGAACGCGCCCCAGGACAGGACGGGGTAGTAGCCCGTGACCGTCAGATCGGCCAGCAGCAGCCCGGGACGCAGCAGGTCCGCGGGGCCGGGGGAGAGCCAGAGCCGCCCGCCCACGAAGAACTCCTGACGGCCCAGGGCGGCCTGTGCGGCCGCGACCACCGCGAACACCAGCACAGGCCCGAGCACGAGCCACGTCCCCGCGATCACCCCCAGGGTGCGGGCGCGCAGGCCCAGCAGGGGCAGCGCGAGCAGGAAGAGCAGGGCGTAGTGGCACAGGATCACGGCCACGGGGACCCCGAGCGTCCCGCACGCGAGCCCGAGCACGAACAGCAGACCCGCGCGGCGGGCGATCCGGCGGCGCAGCGCCGCGCGCCGGATCCCCGTGGCCGGCGTCGCGCCCCCCGTGGACAGGGCCAGCCCGACCCCGGCCAACAGGACGAACAGCACCGAGGCGCGGCCGGCGAACCACAGGAACGCCGGGTGGGGTGCTCCGTCCGCCGTCACCGGGTCGACGACGTGGACGGTGATCATGCCGAGCAGGGCGATCCCGCGGGCCGCGTCGACGCCGGGCAGTCGGCGACGCGCGGGCCGGTCCGGGCGGACGGCGGCGGGGGGCGGGGCGGGACGCAGGGCGGGCTCCTCTCGGGTCGCCGCGCGTCGCGGAGGGGCCACGGACGGCGCGGGCCCCCAGTCTCGCAGGTAGGGTGGGGCCCATGAGTGCCGTCCGTTCCGCCGTCATCCCCTCCGAGCTGCTCTTCGGCACGGTCGTGCCCGCCATGGTCACCCCCATGACGGACGAGGGCGCCGTGGACCTCGAGGCGGCCGCCGCGCTGGCCGAGCACCTGGTGGACCGCGGGGCCGACGGCCTCGTGGTCACCGGCACCACCGGCGAGACCTCCACGCTCACGGACGACGAGAACGTGGCGATGTTCCGCACCGTCGTCGAGGCCGTGGGGGACCGCGCCAGGGTCGTGGCCGGCACCGGCACCAACGACACGGCGCACACCCTCGAGCTGTCGCGCCGCGCGGCCGAGACGGGCGTGGACGGGCTGCTGCTCGTCACCCCGTACTACAACAAGCCCAACCAGGCCGGCATCCGCGCGCACTTCGAGACCGTGGCCGACGGGGTGGACCTGCCCATCATGCTCTACGACATCCCGGGCCGCTCCGTGATGCCGATCGAGCCCGAGACGGTCATCGCGCTCGCGCAGCATCCCAACATCCGTGCGCTCAAGGACGCGAAGGGGGACCTGCAGTCCACCACCACCGTCCTGGCGCACACGGACCTCGACCTCTACTCCGGCGACGACGGCGCGACCCTGCCGCTCATGGCGCTCGGCGCCGTGGGGGTCGTCTCGGTGGCCGCGCACGCGGCCCCCGAGCTGTACCGCCAGCTCGTGGACGCCGTCCACGCCGGCGACCTGGCCGGTGCCCGTGATCACCACTTCGCGCTGGACCCCGTCCAGCGCGGCATCATGACCCATGTCCAGGGCGCGGTGGCCGCGAAGGCCGTCCTCGCCGCCCAGGGCGTCATCCCGTCCGCAGCCGTGCGGCTGCCCCTCGTCCAGGCCACGCCGGACGAGCTCTCCGTCATCCGAGCCGACCTCGCGGAGGCCGGCATCACCTTCTAGAAGGGACCCGTTCCATGACCGCAGGCACCCGCCTGTCCACCCCGCCCAAGCTCAAGCGGGGCACCTGCCGCATCGTCCAGCTGGGCGGCCTCGAGGAGGTCGGCCGCAACATGGTCACCTTCGAGATCGACGGCAAGATCCTCATCGTCGACTGCGGCGTCCTCTTCCCCGAGGAGCACCAGCCCGGCGTCGACCTGATCCTGCCGGACTTCGACTACATCCGGGACCGCGTGGACGACGTCGTCGGCATCGTCCTGACCCACGGCCACGAGGACCACATCGGCGCCGTGCCGTACCTGCTGCGCCTGCGCGACGACATCCCCGTGATCGGCTCCAAGCTGACCCTCGCCCTGATCGAGGCCAAGCTCGAGGAGCACCGGATCAAGCCGCGCACCCGCGTGGTCAAGGAAGACGACATCGTCGAGTTCGGCCCGTTCGAGTGCGAGTTCGTGGCCGTGAACCATTCGATCCCGGACGCGCTCGCCGTCGCCATCCACACGGACGCCGGCACCATCCTGCACACCGGCGACTTCAAGATGGACCAGCTGCCGCTCGACGGCCGCATCACGGACCTGCGCGCCTTCGCCCGGCTCGGCGAGGAGGGCGTGGACCTGTTCATGACCGACTCCACGAACGCCGAGGTCCCGGGGTTCACCACCACGGAGGCGGAGATCGGCCCCACCCTCGAGCGCTACTTCGCCACGGCGAAGCGCCGCATCGTGGTGGCCTCGTTCTCCTCCCACGTGCACCGCGTGCAGCAGGTCCTCGACGCCGCCCACAAGCACGGTCGCAAGGTGGCCTTCGGCGGGCGCTCCATGATCCGCAACATGACCATCGCGGCGAAGCTCGGCTACCTCAACGTGCCGAACGGGATCCTCGTGGACATCCGCAAGGTGGACAAGTACCGCGACGACGAGATCGTGCTCATGGTCACCGGCTCCCAGGGCGAGCCGATGGCGGCCCTGTCCCGGATGGCCAACGGCGACCACCAGGTGCAGCTGGCGGAGGGCGACCTCGTCGTGCTGGCCTCCTCGCTGATCCCGGGCAACGAGAACTCCGTGTTCCGCGTGATCAACGGGCTCATGAAGCTCGGCGCGACCGTGGTGCACAAGGGCATGGCCAAGGTGCACGTCTCCGGCCACGCCTCCGAGGGCGAGCTGCTGTACTGCTACAACATCGTCGAGCCCGAGTTCGTGATGCCGGTGCACGGCGAGACCCGCCACCTGATCGCCAACGGCCGGATCGCGGAGAAGACCGGCGTGCCGGCCGAGAACGTCATCCTGGCCGGCAACGGCACCGTGGTGGACATGACCGACGGCCTCGTGAAGGTCGTCGGCGAGGTGGAGTGCGGCTACGTGTACGTGGACGGCTCCTCCGTGGGCGAGATCTCCGACTCGGACCTCAAGGATCGCCGTGTCCTGGGCGAGGAGGGCTTCATCTCGATCATCACCGTGGTCAACCGGCAGACCGGCGCGATCGTGTCCGGCCCGGACGTCCACGCCCGCGGCGTCGCCGAGGACGAGAAGGTGTTCGAGGAGATCAAGCCGAAGATCGTCCGGGCGCTCGAGGAGGCCGTGCAGTCCAGCAAGGACCACACCGCCCACCAGCTCCAGCAGGTGGTCCGCCGGACCGTCGGCACGTGGGTCAACCGCAAGCTGCGCCGCCGCCCGATGATCATCCCGGTGGTCCTGGAGGCCTGACCCCTCCGGGTCGCCATGCCTGCCGTGTCCGCGGTTCGCGGTAGTTTGGTGGGCATGGCGACCCGTACTTCCCCCACGCGTTCGTCCTCCTCCTCCGCCACGTCCCGCTCCGGCTCCGCCGGACGCCGAGGCTCCGGACGGAAGGGGTCGACCGCGACCGTCCCCGAGGCCGACCGGCCCGCCGCGCCCCTGCGCGCCCTGCACACCCTGTGGATGGGGCTGGCCACGCCGGTCGGTGCCGGCTTCCGCAAGCTCGGCCCGGACGTGCGCATCGACCGCGAGGAACGCCGTGACGGCACCGGCCTGCTCCTGCTGCTGCTCGCCGCGCTGATCGCGGCCGTGGAGTGGTGGGGCCTGCGCGGCACCGCCGTCGGCCGCGTGGTGCACGGGGTGGTGGGCGGCACCGTCGGGTGGTTCGCCCTCCTGGTGCCGATCGCCCTGCTCGTCGTGGCCGTGCGCTGCTTCCGCCACGCCACGGACCATCGCGCCAACGGGCGCATCATCATCGGCCTGCTCATGGCGACCGTCGCCGGCTCCGGCATCGCCCACCTCGTGGGCGGTGTGCCCTCGGCCGCCGAGGCCTTCGAGGACATGCTCGGTGCCGGGGGCATGGTCGGCTACCTGGCGACGGCGCCGCTGGCCTCCCTGCTGACACCCGTGCCCGTCTGGGTCCTCATGATCCTGTTGGCCTTCTTCTCGGTGCTCGTGCTCACCGCGACGCCCATCGGTGCGATCCCGCAGCGGCTCGCGGGCGGCTACGACTGGCTCACGGGCCAGGACCCCGAGGGCGCCTCCGAGCGGCGGGTCGCCCGCCGCGACGAGCGGCGCCGGGCCCGTGGGGTGCGCCGCGAGGCCGAGGACCTCGCCACCCCGCTCTCCGTGGACGCGGAGACCGGGCGCACCCACCCGGACCACGACCAGTCCTACCTGGACGGACCGGCCGCCGGCGCCCACGCCGCCGGGGCCTCCCGCCCCGGCCTGCTCGCGCGCCTGTTCGGCGGGCGCCGGGCACGCGAGGATCAGGCCGCCGACGCCGCCCCGGAGCACACCGCCGGCACCGCCTACGACTCCCCGGTGATCCACGAGGCCGAGGCCGGCTCCCACGCCGCCCCCGAGGCCGAGACCACCCAGGTCCTGCCCCGGCCCGCCCCCCGGCGGGCCGCTCGCGGGGAGCAGGACGTGTTCGACGCCGAGCGGGCCGCCGCGAACGCGCGGGACGCGGGCCGGGACGCCTCGGACGACTTCGACCCGTGGGTGGACGAGGACGACGCGCCCGAGCACGCGGACGCCGAGCCGCAGCCGCCCGCCGGAGTGCGCCGACCCACGGCCGCGGACCGTGCCCTCGAGCAGGTGCGCGAACACGCCCGCGCCCAGCGTGAGGCCGCCGCCCCGGCCGCCGCATCCCTGGAGGAGGACGCGGGGGAGGACACCCCGTTCGCCCTGGACGACGCCCCAGGTCAGGGCTCCGGGACCGCCGCGTCGTCGTCGTCCTCCGCCGTGCCCGCCAGCACCCCCGCGCCGGTGCCGCCGGTGACCGCCGAGCCGGCCCGCGGCACCCAGTCCGAGCTGGGCGGGGACGTGTCCTACACGCTGCCGCAGTCGGCCCTGCTCCCTGCCGGCCCCCAGCCGAAGGAGCGCTCCGAGGCCAACGACCGGGTCGTCGCCGCCCTGACCACCACGTTCACCGAGTTCAAGGTGGACGCCCAGGTCACCGGGTTCTCCCGCGGGCCGACGGTGACGCGCTACGAGGTCGAGGTCGCCCCCGGCACCAAGGTGGAGAAGGTGACGGCGCTGGAGAAGAACATCGCGTACGCGGTGGCCTCCTCGGACGTGCGGATCCTCAGCCCCATCCCGGGCAAGCGCGCGATCGGCATCGAGATCCCCAACACGGACAAGGAGGTCGTGGCCCTCGGCGACGTCCTGCGCTCGCAGGCCGCCCAGCGCACCGACCACCCGATGGTGATGGGCGTCGGCAAGGACGTGGAGGGCGGCTACGTGGTGGCCAACCTGGCGAAGATGCCCCACATGCTCGTGGCGGGCGCCACCGGCGCCGGCAAGTCCTCGTTCGTGAACTCGATGATCACCTCGATCCTCATGCGCTCCACCCCGGACGAGGTGCGCATGGTGATGGTGGACCCCAAGCGCGTCGAGCTCACCGCGTACGAGGGCGTGCCCCACCTGGTCACGCCGATCATCACGAGCCCGAAGAAGGCGGCCGAGGCGCTGCAGTGGGTCGTCAAGGAGATGGACACCCGCTACGACGACCTCGCGGCGTTCGGCTACAAGCACGTGGACGACTTCAACAAGGCCGTCCGGGCCGGCCAGGTGAAGCTACCGCCGGACTCCAAGCGCGTGCTGCGCCCATACCCGTACCTGTTGGTCATCGTGGATGAGCTCGCGGACCTGATGATGGTCGCCCCGCGCGACGTCGAGGACGCGATCGTGCGCATCACCCAGCTGGCCCGTGCGGCCGGCATCCACCTTGTTCTCGCCACGCAGCGGCCGTCCGTGGACGTGGTCACGGGCCTGATCAAGGCCAACGTGCCCTCACGCATGGCGTTCGCGACGTCGTCGGTCACGGACTCCCGCGTGGTCCTGGACCAGCCCGGCGCGGAGAAGCTGCTCGGCCAGGGCGACGCCCTGTTCCTGCCGATGGGCAAGTCCAAGCCCATGCGCGTGCAGGGGGCGTGGGTCAACGAGTCCGAGATCCACGCCGTCGTGGAGCACGTGAAGTCGCAGATGCAGGTCCAGTACCGCGCGGACGTGATCCCCGAGAAGACCGAGAAGGTCATCGACGAGGACATCGGCGACGACCTGGACCTGCTCCTGCAGGCCGTCGAACTCGTGGTCACCACGCAGTTCGGCTCCACGTCCATGCTGCAGCGCAAGCTGCGGGTGGGCTTCGCGAAGGCCGGCCGCCTCATGGACCTCATGGAGTCCCGCGGCGTCGTGGGCCCCTCCGAGGGCTCCAAGGCCCGCGACGTGCTGGTCAAGCCCGACGACCTCGCGGACGTGCTCGCCACCATCTCCGGAGACACCCCGCCCTCGGCCACCTCCGGCGACGGCGACGCCTCGGCCGGAACCGGCGACGGCGACGCCTCGGCGTCGGCCGCTCCGCGCGACCTGGTGCAGGAGGACCTGGACTCGCGCCCGGCCGCCGTGGACTGGAACGACGAGGACGATGATGAGGGATCGGAGGACGCGTGGCAGCTGACGGGCAGATGAGCGCGGCTGGCGGGGCGCAGCGCGTGTCCGCCTGGAACCTGCCGAACATCCTGACCTCGGTGCGCATCCTGATGGTGCCCTTCTTCGCCTGGGCGCTGTGGGTCGGCGGGCCGTGGGGCGGCGACTCGCTCGTCGCCCGGTGGCTCGCGCTGGCGCTGTTCGCGGCGGCCATGTACACCGACAAGCTCGACGGGGACATCGCCCGCGCCCGCGGGTTGATCACCGACTTCGGCAAGATCGCGGACCCCATCGCGGACAAGCTGCTCACGGGCACGGCCCTCGTGCTGTTCTCCCTGCTGGGGGAGCTGTGGTGGTGGGTGACCATCGTGATCCTGGTGCGCGAATGGGGCATCACCCTGATGCGCTTCGTGGTGATCCGCTACGGCGTGATGCCGGCCGGCCGCGGCGGCAAGCTCAAGACCGTGCTGCAGACCGTGGGCATCGGCCTGCTGCTCCTGCCCTTGGCCCCGGTCGTGGGCGGCTGGTGGCCGTGGGCCGGCTGGGTGGTCATCGGGGCCGCCACCGTGCTGACGGTGCTGACCGGCCTGGAGTACGTCAAGGACGCGTGGGTCCTGCGGCGGGACGCCCTCGCCGCCCAGCGGGGGGCCTGAGGCGATGACCATGGCGGCGGCCCGGGACGTGGTGCACGCGCTCGCGCACGCGGGCCGCACGGTGGCGACGGGGGAGTCCCTCACCGCCGGCCTGCTGGCCGCGCGCCTGGCCGACGTCCCCGGGGCGTCGGCCGTGCTGCACGGTGGCGTGGTGGCCTACCAGAACGCCGTGAAGACCGGCCTGCTGGGTGTGCCCGAGGACCTGCTCACGCGGGTCGGGGCGGTGGACGCGGACGTGGCCCGACGGATGGCCCTCGGCGCCCGCGCGGCCCTGGGCGCCGACGTCGGCGTGGCCACCACGGGCGTCGCCGGGCCCGAGCCCCACCAGGGCCGGCCGGTGGGCACCGTGTGGCTCGGCCTGGCCGTGCCCGACGCGGACGCGAACGCGTTGGACGTGCTCGGCGGCGAGCGCGACGGCGCGGCCACCGCGATCCTCCTCCGGCTCGACGGCGACCGGGCCGCGATCCGGGAGGCCACCGTCGCCGCGGCGCTGCAGGCCCTGACGCGCCTGCTCGCCGTCCGCGGCCACTGAGGCGGCACGGGGGCGCCGACCGGCCGCCCCGGTACCCCGTCCCTGGTGCCGGCCCGCCCCGCCGCGTAGGTTCGGCGCGATGGAGACCGCATCCCCTCCCACCCAGCCCGAGCGTGCGCCGCAGGACGGCGACGACGCCCCGGGCCCCCGCGTCATCGGCCTCGTGGCCGACCCGGGCACCCCGTGGGCTCTCGTGCGCCGCATCGCCGGGGATGTCGAGGACCGGCTCGACGAACGCCTGCCGCAGCCCGGCGGCTGGCGGGTCGAGACCCGGCAGGAGTCGCTGCCGGTCGGTGCGACCGGGGGCATGGTCTTGGAGGAGCCGGTCCGCTCACTCGCGGACGGGCGGGGATGGGACACGGTGGTCGCCGTCGTCGACCCCCCCCCGGTTCGACGACCGGCGCGGCGTGGTGGCGGACGTCGTGCCGCAGCTGCGGGTCGGCGTCGTGTGCGTGCCGGCGCTGGGGGTCATCACCCCGGCCCGCCGGCTGCGGGAGACGGTGCTGCGGATCGTCGAGCACATCGACACCGCCCCCCACGTGGACCCGCCGGACGGGGAGCTGGACGTGCAGTCCTCCGACGAGTCCGGCGAGGTGGAGGAGGACGGCGGCCGGTCCCCGGCGGACGAGCCTCCCGAGCCCGACACGGCCGCGCTGCGGGGCATCGCCCCACTGGGCGACGTCGACGCGGACGTGACCACGACCACCGGGATGGGCGGCGGGTCCCGGCGCACGTCCACGGTGTACGTGAAGGGCTGGACGGGCACGCTGCGCCTGCTGGCCGGGATGGTGATGGCCAACCGGCCGCTGCTCATGCCGCGGGACATGACGTTCACGATCGCCTCGGCCAGCGCGGCCGGTGCCTACGGCGTGTTCTTCGGCTCCATCTGGGTGCTCTCCAGCGTGATGTCTCCGGGGCGGCTCGCGGCGGTCAGCGTGCTGTCCGTGGTGCTGCTGGTGGCGTGGCTGGTCACCACGAACGGCCTGTGGACGCACGGTGCGACCCACCGGCACAGCTCGCGGCTGGACAACCTCTCCACCGTGCTCACCGTCGGTCTGGCCTGCACCGTGGTCTACGTCCTGCTCTTCGTCACGCTGCTGCTGGTCGCGCTCATGATCATCCCCGTGGAGTATCTGGAGGAAGAGCTCGACCAGCCCGGTGGCGTGGGCGACTACGTGCGGCTCGTGTGGCTCGCGGCGTCGATGGGCACGATGGCCGGGGCCGTCGGCTCGAGCCTGGACGACTCCGACCGCATCCGGAACGCCACGTACTCCCTGCGGGAACGACATCGGCGCTCGGAGCGGCACGAGGGCGACGGGGCCGCCGAGGGCCCGACGGCGGAGGAGACCATGTCTCGGGAATGAACGCGACCCCGCCCGACGTTGAATGTAACGAGTCAAGAAGAGTGCCCCGGCGGGATCAGGCCCGCGGCCCGGCGCCCTTCAGGAAAAGTCCAGGAGCAGGCGATAGACATGATGCGACATCCCGTCCATTCCCACGGAATCACGCGCTGGGTCGATGACCAGCCCCGTCCCCGCGCGGCCGCCCCCGACATCAAGGAGCGCAGCATGCCCCTCCTCCGCCACGAGATCGGCGACGTCCTGCGCGACGTCCGGCAGCTCCAGGGCCGCACCCTGCGCGAGGTCTCGCACGACGCCCGTGTCTCGCTCGGCTACCTGTCGGAGGTGGAGCGCGGCCAGAAGGAGGCCTCCTCCGAGCTGCTGGCCTCGATCTGCCAGGCGCTGGACATCCCGCTGTCCTACCTGCTGCGGGAGGTCTCGGACCGGCTCGTGGAGCAGGAGGGCATGGTCGTCCCGGACACCCTGCCGGACGACCTCACGGACCCCAG
>NZ_JBHNYP010000035.1:0-22404 GCF_054960655.1 Micrococcus sp. PSi08
CCCCCCCCCCCCCCCCCCCCCCCCCCCCCCCCCCCCCCCCCCCCCCCCCCGGCCGGGATCACTCGCCCTGCGGGGCGGCCTCGGCGGCGGGGGCCTCGGCCCGCTCGGCCGGCGCCTCGGCAGCGGGGGCCTCGGCCTGCTCGGCCGGTGCCTCGGCGGCGGGGGCCTCGGCCTGCTCGGCCTGCTGGGCGTTGTGCTGCTCGAGCAGCTCGCGCTCCCACTCGGCCATCGGCTCGGCGGCCGCCTGGCCGGACTTGCCGCCCTGGCGGGCGATCAGGCCCTCGGCGACCGCGTCCGCGACCACGCGGGTCAGCAGGTTCACGGAGCGGATGGCGTCGTCGTTGCCCGGGATCGGGTAGGCGACCTCGTCCGGATCGCAGTTGGTGTCCAGGATGGCGACGACCGGGATGCCGAGCTTCTGGGCCTCGTCGACGGCCAGGTGCTCCTTCTTGGTGTCCACGACCCACACGGCGGAGGGGGTCTTGGCCATGTTGCGGATGCCGCCGAGGTTGGCCTGCAGCTTCTCGAGCTCACGGTTGAGCAGCAGCAGCTCCTTCTTGGTGAACTGCGAGCCGGCCACGTCCTCGAAGTCGATCTCCTCGAGCTCCTTCATGCGCTGCACGCGCTTGGAGACGGTGGAGAAGTTGGTCAGCATGCCGCCGAGCCAGCGGTGGTTCACGTAGGGCATGCCCACGCGGCCGGCCTGCTCCGCGATGGCCTCCTGGGCCTGCTTCTTGGTGCCGACGAACAGGATGGTGCCGCCGTGGGCGACGGTCTCCTTGACGAACTCGTAGGCGCGGTCGATGTAGGACAGCGACTGCTGGAGGTCGATGATGTAGATGCCGTTGCGCTCGGTGAAGATGAAGCGCTTCATCTTGGGGTTCCAGCGGCGGGTCTGGTGGCCGAAGTGGACACCGGAGTCGAGGAGCTGGCGCATGGTCACGACGGGCATGACGTTCCCTTCTGTGGCAGCCGTGACACCCCGCGCTTCACGCGCGGGCGGTCTGCCGGTCGATTTCTTGACGGTTGGCGGCCGGCCCGGTCGGGCGGCCCCTGGCATCACGACGGCGGGCTGCCGGGCCCCACGAGCACCCGCGCCGACGCCCTCTCCAGGAGGACGGCGGGGACGGGACCGAGCGTGGGGGCTGGGCCGCTGGAGCGACCCACCGCGATGCGCGGAGTCGGTGTCCGGGGCATAGCACTGGGCCGGCCACAGGACACCGCTGAGGTGAATCCTACCCCAGGTGGGCGACCGCTCCCATCGCCGACTCCTGCACAGGGACCGGTGCGGCGGGCGCTCTCCACGATCGCACTGCGGGCCCGCCACGCGGCCGCCCGGGACGCCAGGCTGTCGCCATGACCCCACGCACCCACCTCCCCCGTCCGCTCCCGCGCCCGCACATCGCGGGGTGCGTCGCGGCGGCCCTGCTCGCCTGGCTCGTCCTCGCCTCGGGGGTGGGCGGCCTCGACGCCGTGCCGCGGGCCACGTCCGCACCGTCGGGGCGCGACGCGCTGCTGCTCGTCGCGGCGTCCCCGGCAGGTCCGGGATCGACGGCCGCGCCGGTCGCGTGGCACGCGCCCGTGGCCGGCGCCGCCCCGGATGACGTGCTCCGCGCGTTCGTCGCGCCCGAGCGACCGTGGGGTCGGGGGCACCGGGGCGTGGACCTCGCCGTGCCGTCCGGCGCAGCGATCCGGGCACCGGCGGCGGGCCGAGTCGTGTTCGCCGGGGTCGTGGTCGACCGCCCCGTGCTGACCCTCGAGCACGAGGACGGGACCCGCAGCTCGCTCGAGCCGGTGGAGGCGGATGTCGCCGTGGGGGCCGTCGTCGCCGCAGGCGACCCGGTGGGGCGACTGGCCGGGGCGCCACCCCACTGCACGCGGGCGTGCGTGCACTGGGGCGTGCGGGAGCCCGACGGCTGGCGGGTGGGGGACGCGGCCTTCGATCGCTACCTCGACCCGCTGGTGCTCATCGGCTGGAGCGGTCCGTCCGTGCTCTGGCCGCACGCCGCGCCGCACCCAGCGCGGCCGTGAGGTCCAGGAGTCGGCGAGCGGACTCGTCCCAGCTGAACCGGGCCGCCTGAGCGACGCTCGCCCGGGAGGCCGCGGCGAACTCGGCGGGGTCCTCGAGCTCCCGCACACGGGCCGCGAGCGCGGCCGCCCGGTCCCCCTCGAGCGGGACACCCCGGAAGGACGGGGTGCCCGCGCCGGCGATCTCGCGGAAGATCGGCAGGTCCGAGCACACCACCGGCGTGCCATGGGCCATCGCCTCGGCCACGGGCAGGCCGAAGCCCTCGGCGCGGGAGAGGGTGACGGCCGCGGTGGCCCGGCGGAGCAGGCGCACGTACTCGGCCTCGTCGGTGCCGTCGTGGAAGACCACGTCCGCGCCGGCGGCCCCCGCGGCGGCGCGGCGCGCGGCCAGCCGGGCCTCGAGCTGCCCGCGGCGCTCCGGGCTGATGCGGGAGAGCAGGTGCAGCGCGTAGCCCGGCAGCAGGGGCGCGGCCGCCACGAGGGACTCGACGTCCTTGTAGTCCATGAACGAGCCCATGTAGAGCAGCGTGCGGTCCGGGGTCTCGTCCGGGTCACGCGGCTCCGGTACCGTCTGCGCCGCATTGGCGATGACGTGGACCGGACGCCGGGTGAGGCGGTGCCGGTCGATGAGCTCCGCCGTCGTCCGGGAGACCGTGGCGACCGCGTCCGCGCGGTCGAGCAGGAGCCGCTGCGGGGTCTTGGTCAGGTGGTAGGCCCGCCACAGCCAGCGGATCGGCTCGGGCAGGTTCCGCGGCGGGGTGCGGTGCTCGTAGTAGATGAGGTCGTGGAGCGTGAGGATCAGCGCGTAGTCCCGCCCCCACGACCCCATGGTCTGCATGGGCGAGAAGACGACGTCCGGTCGCAGGCGCGCGACCTGACGGGCCACGAACGGCTCGCGTGGGGAGGTGGGGCCGGAGACGAGGTGCCACGGCACGCCGTCCGGGAGCAGGGCCAGCTGTCGTTCGTCCGAGATCAGCATCGCGACTTCGACCTCGACGTCGGCCCCCTCCGGGCCCGGCGCGTCGGTCCGGCGGGCGACCGCCTCGATGAGGCTCGCGCCGTAGCGGGAGATGCCGTCGTGGAAGTCGGTGCGGGTGTAGCGGGCGTCCATCAGCAGGCGCAGGGGGCGGGAGGGGCTCACCCGCACCACGCTAGCGCCGCGCCGGAGAGGGGCGGGGACAGCCGCGCACGGTAGGTGCCGACCGGGGCGCGTCGAGCGCCGATCGGCCACCTGGACGTCATCCGGATTTCTGATTGCGTTTCGATAACGATCGTGTATCTTGATCACGGATCGGTTACAGCCGATCCGCCACACCGGGGCTTCCTCCGCGTCCTCGCGTACCCGGTCATCCGCACTGCTCGTCAACTCGCACCCGCGGTCCGGCCTCGTTCCGGGCATCGCCCGGAGGCACCGCCCTCATGGGCCGCAGGTCCTGTCCGGGAAGAAGATCCGATGTCCGTGACCTCCTCGCACGCCGCTGTGCGTCGCGCCCCCCGCACCGCCGCCGCCTCCGTGGCCCTCGCCCTGGGCGCCGCCGCCCTGACCGGCGTCGGCACCGTGTCCGTCGCCGAGACCGCCCAGGCCGCCGAGACCGCCTACACCGTCCGCTCCGGCGACGGCTGGTGGATCATCGCCCAGCGCACCGGCGTCTCCATGTCCAGGTTGCAGTCGCTCAACGGCATGACCGCCGCGACCGTGCTGCATCCCGGCATGGTCCTCAAGACCTCCGGCACTGCCACCCCGACCCCGGCCCCGGCGCCGTCCACCTCGGGCTCGACCTACACCGTGCTGGCCGGCGACGGCTGGTGGATCATCTCCTACCGCACGGGGGTGTCCGCCTCGATCCTGCAGTCCATCAACGGCATGAGCTCCTCGACCATGCTCCACCCGGGGATGGTCCTGAAGACCACCTCGGTCTCCACCTCCAGCGCCCCCGCCGTCGCCCCTGCGCCGGCGCCCGCGTCCAAGCAGGCTGCCGTCGACTACGTGCGCTCCGCCGTCCGGAACCCGTCCTCCTATTACGTGTGGGGCGGCAACGGCCCCTCCGGCTTCGACTGCTCCGGCCTCACCCAGCAGGCCATGGCCCGGGCCGGCATCTCCATCCCGCGCCGCGCCGGCGACCAGTACCTCGCCGCGAAGTCCTACGTGCCGATCTCCCAGGCCCAGCCCGGCGACCTCGTGTTCTATGCGAACCAGTCCACCGGCCGCATCTACCACACGGCCATGTACATGGGCGGCGGCCAGCTCGCCCACGCCCTCAACGAGGACGCGGGCCTAGTGTTCACCTCCACGACGATCATGAAGTCCGACATGCTCGCGGTGGCCGCCCGCTACTGAGCACCGGCACGACGACGGCCCCCGGCCCGCGCCATACCGCGCGGCCGGGGGCCGTTTTCTGTAGGGCGTGCGGGACTTGAACCCGCGACCCAGGGATTATGAGTCCCCTGCTCTGACCGACTGAGCTAACGCCCCTCCCCCGCGGCATCGCGCGGGACCCGCCCATCCTACCGACGGGTCTCAGAGCAGCGCGCGGACCTCGGCGGCCGTCGCGCCGCGGTAGAGGCGCTCGAAGATGTCCACCGTCTTCTGGGCGGAATGGTGCAGGGCCTTCGCGTGGGACGCCTCACCCATGGCGGCGCGCTCCGCGTCCGAGAGGTCGAGGATCCGGGCGATCCGCTCGGCCAGGGCCACGTGGTCCCCGGGCGGGAAGAGGTGGCCGTTGACGCCCTCGTCCACGAGGTGGGGCAACGCGAGGGCGTCCGCGAGGACCACCGGGGTGGACGCGCTGAGCGCCTCGAGGGTCACGAGGGACTGCAGCTCCGCCGTGCCCGGCTGGCAGAACACGTCGGCGCGCAGGTAGGCCGCCCGCAGCTCCTCCTCGGAGACGTGGCCGCGCAGCAGGACGCGGTCGGCCGCCCCCTCCTCGTCCACCGTGGCACGGATGCGGTCGCGCTGCTCGCCGTCGCCGACGATCTCGGCGTGCACGTCCAGGTCGGGACGGGTGCGGGCCAGGTGCGCGATCGCACGGATCAGCACCTCCACGTTCTTCTCCACGGCCAGCCGCCCCACGAAGAGCACGACCGGATGGCCGGGATGGTCCACCCTCTCCCCCGGCTGCAGCTCGTAGGCGCTCGCATCGATGCCGTTGGAGACCGGGAGGACGTTGTCCAGGCCGGCGTGCTCGGCCATGGCCTGCGCGGCGAGGGCCGTGGGGGTGGTGACCACCGCGCCCTTGCCCATGAGCCGACCCATGTCCTTCCACGACACCCGGGAGACGATGTCCAGGAACCACTGCGGGAACGGCAGGAACGGCTCGAGGTTCTCCGGCATGAAGTGGTTCGTGGAGACGATCCGGATGCGGCGCCGCTCGGCCTCGTTGATGGCGGCCTCGCCGATCATGTAGTGGCACTGGGCGTGCACGACGTCCGGCTGGACCTCGCGGTAGATGCGGCGGAAGGAGGTCTTGGCGTGCCGCGGGAGCACCACACGGTAGTACTCGTGCGTCGGCGCCGGCAGGGAGCGCAGCAGGTGCACGGTGGCCTCCGGCCGGTGCTCCACGGTGTCCGGGCCGGCGTCACTGCGCGGCATCACGACGTGGACCTCGTGGCCGCGCGCGTGCAGCGCCGTGGCGAGGCGGTGGCCGAAGGTGGCGGCCCCGTTGACGTGCGGCGGATAGGTGTCTGCGGCGATCAGCACCTTCAGGGGGCGGTCGGCGGCGATCCCGGGACGGTCGGACACGGCGGTCCCTCTCTGTGGTGGCGATGGCACGACGGCGCCCGGCCCGTGCCGTGAGGATCGGCCGCGGGCACGGCGCGCGTCCCACGGTAGCAACCGTCGGCGCCGGCACGAGGATGCGCGAGGGGGTCAGCCCCGGCGGGACGGGTCCTCACGCGGGTCCTGACCGTCCGCCCGCAGGCCGCGGGCCTTGCCCACCGCGCGCACGAGGTAGTCCCCTGCGGCGAGGATGTGCAGCAGGCAGCCGGCGCCGACCAGAGCCAGGGCCACGCCGCTCCACGGGCCGCCGTCGACCCCCGGCACACGGGCGAGCAGGAGCAGGGGCGTGCCCACCAGCAGCAGCGCGGTGCGCACCTTGCCCAGGACCGTGACCGGCAGGTCCGGGCTGCCCCCGAACAGCCACAGGCACACGGCGGCGAGCACGACGTCCGGGATCGCGATGGCCAGGGCGAGCCAGAGCGGGGCGATGCCCGTGGCCACGAACGTCACGGCCACCACCAGCAGGGAGAGGCGGTCCGCCACCGGGTCGAGCCACCGCCCGACCGTGGAGATCATGTCGAACCGGCGCGCCACGTAGCCGTCCACCCAGTCCGTGCCGGAGAGCACCGCCAGGATCACGAACGCGTCCAGGTGCCGGCCGTCGACGGTGAGCCACACGAACACCGGCACCAGGGCGAAGCGGGCCAGGGTGATGAGGTTGGGCACGGTCAGCCAGGTGTCGCGGACGCGGTACTCGTGGCCCTCGCGCAGGCCGACGTCGATCACACGCATGGGTCGCTCCTCCAGGGTCCGCGGGCGGACGCCCCCGCCGGGCGCCCGACACGCCCAGCCTACCGACGCCGTCGCCCCTCCCCGCAGACGACGAGACCCCGATCCGTGGGGATCGGGGCCTCGGGGGCTGGGGAGCGCGGGCGCCCCCGGATCAGCGGCGGCGCAGACGGCTGGCGAGCGCCACGAACGCGGCGGAGGAGGCGCCGAGCAGCGCGAGCGGCTGCCAGTTGTCCTTCACGTAGTCCTCGGCCTCGGCGGTCCGCTCCCCCGCGCGGGCGGCACTGGTGAACGGCGCGGTCTGCTCGGTGGCGTGCGCGGTCTCGGGGGTGACCCCGCGACCCTTGCGCTGGGCGGCGAAGGCCGCGAGCTGGCCCTTCACGCTGGTCTTCTCGTCCAGGCCGGAGCGGATGTCGCCCAGGTGGCGGCGGCGCAGGTCGGCACGACGGCGGATCTCCGCCTCGGTGGCGTCGTCACGGCCCGGGTGGGGAGCGGCCTCGCCGTTCTTGCGGGCCTTCTTGTTCTCCTTCTTCTCCACCTTCTTCCGCTCGGCCTCGCGGGCGGCCTCGACACGCTTGGCCTCAGCGCGCTCCGCCTTGAGCCGGTCGTACTCGGCCGGATCGAAGGCGTTGCCCTCCTTGAGGTAGCCGAGGTCGTACTCGAGGTTGCGCACGATCTCCTGCGGCACGAGCGGCATGGCACCCTTGACCATCACGAGGCCGACGCCGGCGAAGATCAGGCCGAGCACGAGGAAGGCCAGCGCCACCATGAGCGCCGGGAACCAGAAGGTCGGGTCGGCGAAGGCGCCGATCAGGGTCACCACGAGGGCGACCACCATGAGCGCGAGGAAGAACAGGCCCACCACCGCGATGCCGGCGCCGATGCCGGCCTTCTTGCCCTTCGCGGCCACGTGCCTCTTGGCGAGCTCGAGCTCGTCCTTCATCTGCAGGGGCAACAGGCGCACGACGGCGCCGAGCAGGTCGGTCAGCGAGCTCGCGCGGGTCTGCGGGGTCACCGGGACGGCGGTCCGCGGCGCGCGGACCTTCGACGCATCGGCGGGGGGAGCCTGGTGGGACATGGTGCATGCCTTCCGTGGAGTGCCTGGACAGATGCGCCCGGGCGGCGCGGCGGTCGCCGGGCATTCTCGAGCAAAGCTATCACCGGCCCGCCCCCAGGGGGACGGGCCGGGTGCGCGCGATGGCGGCTGGATCAGAAGTCGATGACCGCCGGGTCGGGGCCGAGACGGCCGTCCTCGCGGTCCAGCGCGTCGATCCGGGCGACGTCGTCGTCGGTGAGCTCCACCCCCGCGGCCTCGAGGTTCGAGACGATGCGCTCGGGCGTCACGGACTTGGGAATGACCACGAAGCCGTGGGCGAGGTGCCACGCGATGACCACCTGGGCCGGCGTCGCGCCGCGGGCCTCGGCGATCTCCGTGACCACGGGGTCGGCGAGGAGGTCGCCGCCCTGACCGAGCGGGGACCAGGACTCGTGGACGATGCCGTGGCGGCCCTCGACCTCGCGCAGCTCACGCTGCTGCCAGTACGGGTGGGTCTCGACCTGGTGGATCACGGGCACCACACCGGTGGCCTCGATGATCTCCTCGAGCTGGGCGGCCGGGAAGTTGGAGACGCCGATCGAGCGCACCTTGCCCTGCTTCTGCGCCTCGATCAGGGCCTTCCACGTCTCCAGGTACTTCCCCTGCGCAGGCTTGGCCCAGTGGATGAGGTAGAGGTCGACGTAGTCGGTGCCGAGCTTGTCCAGCGAGACGTCGAGGGCGGCGAGCGCCTCCTCGTAGCCCTGGTCCGAGTTCCACACCTTGGTGGTGAGGAACAGCTCCTCGCGGGCGACGCCGGACGCGGCGATGCCGCGGCCCACGCCCTCCTCGTTCCCGTAGATCGCGGCGGTGTCGATGTGGCGGTAGCCGGCGCGGATCGCCTGCTCGACGACGTCGGCCGCGACGTCGTCCTCGACCTGCCACACGCCGAGTCCGAGCTGCGGGATCTGCTGGCCGTCGTGGAACGGGACGGTGGGCACGCTGGTCATGGGGGCACTCCTGGGAGGTCGGGGTCGGGCGGATGCGTCGGATGCAACCGCACGCGGACGGGGGGCATTCCCGACGGCGGTCACCGGGCCGGGGAACCGCCGTCGAGCGTGCGCTCCCCCGCGACGACGGCGCCCACCGCGCGGGCGAAGGCCGCGAACACCTCCGCGGGGTCGTTGGCCGTGACGAGCTGGGCGTTGGGGCGCCTGCCCCAGATGTCCCGCGTGTCGTGGACGGTGGTGCCGCGCAGCAGCTCCGAGTCCGCCTCGACATCGACGACGGTGGCCCGCGTGGCGATGCGGGCCTGGCCCGCGGCCACCTGGGCGGCGAAGAGGTCGTGCAGGTGGGCGATGTAGCCCTGGTCGTAGTCGTGGTGGAACTCGAAGTAGAAGCGCAGTGCGTCGGCGAGCACGTCCAGGACGGGGCTGCCGGTGGCGGCGTCCGGCCCGGCGACCCGCGGCCGGTCCGCGGACCAGCCGACGGGGCGGGCCCCGGCGTCGGCCAAGAGGCCGTCCAGCAGGGCCGGCGTGTACTCGATCCGCTCCGTGGTCTCGAGCGCGCAGACCACCGGCAGGCGATCCTCGGGCAGGCCCTCGAAGGCCGCGAACACCTCCTTCGCGGCGTCCGGGTCCACCCAGGTGTTCCACTCGGCGGTGGGCGTGGTGTTGCCCGGATGATAGAAGGAGCCGCCCATGATCACGATGCCGCGGGCGAGGAACGGCAGGCGCGGCTCGACGCGCAGCGCGAGGGCCAGGTTCGTCAGCGGCGCGGTGCAGAGGATCGTCGTCTCCCCGGGGTGGGCCCGCAGCTCGTCCAGCCACACGTCCACGGCGGGCCGGGGCGAGAGCCGCTCGGGGCGCCGCTCGATCCGGGCGTGGCCGAGACCGCCGTCGCCGTGGGTCTCCGGGGTGATGGCCGCGGGCCGACGCAACGGGGTCTCGGCACCGACGGCCACCTCGACGTCGGCCCGACCGGCCAGGTCCAGCACCGCAGCCGTGTTCAGGGCGCAGTCCCGGGCGGTCGCGTTGCCTCCCGTGGTCGTGACGGCTGCGAGCTCGGGGCCGACACCCAGGCGGTGGGCGCCGACGAGGTGGAGCAGGGCGCAGGCATCGTCGATGCCGGTGTCGACGTCGGCGAGGAGGCGGGCGGTCACGGGGTGGGCGTGCCGCCGTTGGCGTTGAGGGTCTCGCCGTTGACGTAGCTGGACTCGCCCGAGGCAAGGAACACATAGGCGGGCGCCATCTCCACGGGCTGGCCGGCGCGGCCGATGGGGGTGCTGTGGCCGAACTCGGGCAGCTTCTCCTCGGGCTCACCGTAGGACACGTGCTGCACCGTCCAGATGGGCCCGGGCGCCACCGCGTTGACGCGGATGCCCTTCGGGCCGAGCTGCTCGGCCAGGCCCTTGGTGAAGTTGTTGATGGCGCCCTTGGTGGCGGCGTAGTCGAGGAGCCTCGGGTTGGGGTTGTAGGCCTGCACCGAGGTGGTGTTCACGATCGTGCTGCCCGGGCCCATGTGCTTCAGCGCGGCGCGGCTGAGCGTGAACATGGACATGATGTTGATCTGGAACGTCTCGTGGACCTGCTCGTCCGTGAGATCGGCCAGGTCATCGGAGATGAACTGCTTGCCCGCGTTGTTCACGAGGATGTCCAGGCCGCCGAGGCGCTTCGCCGCCTCGTCCACGAGGGCGGCGCGGTAGTCGGCGTCCATCAGGTCGCCCGGCAACGCGACGGCGGTGCGCCCGGCCGCCTCGATCGCCGCCAGGACGCGGTCGGCGTCGGGCTGCTCCTGAGGCAGGTAGGCGATGGCGACGTCCGCGCCCTCACGGGCGTAGGCGATGGCGACCGCGGCACCGATGCCGGAGTCGCCGCCGGTGATCAGGGCCTTGCGGCCGGTCAGCCGGCCCATCCCCCGGTACGAGTCCAGACCGATGTCCGGGACGGGATCCGTCTTCACGTCCAGGCCCGGCTCGGGCTGGCGCTGCTTGGCGACGCGGAGCTTCGGGTGGCGGGTGCGCGGGTCGTCGTGGGCCAGCTGGGAGTCCTGCACGGGGATCGCGGGGGCGTCGTCCTTCTTCTCTGGAGTGGTCATGGGCCCGATGCTACGAGGCGAGCGCCAGAGGGTGACAAGGGACGGGGCGCGGCGTCGTCGGCGGCGTGGCCCACGCGACGACGGCGCCGCGGCGGCTAGGCGTCAACGCGGGGTCAGCGGGGCCCGCTGAGGCCGCGCAGGGCGCCACGGTGCTGGAGCACGTGCAGGTCCCAGCGTGCGCTGAGCCCCTCGAACAACCCGATGCCACGCCGGGAGTTACCTTGCTCGTCCAGGCGCGGCGACCACGTGGCGATGCCCAGGGCCCCGGGCACGGCGCCGAGCAGCGCGCCCGAGACGCCGGACTTCGCGGGCACGCCGACCTCGGCCACCCACTGGCCGCTGGCGTCGTACATGCCGCAGGTGAGCATCACGGACATCGCCTGCTGCGCTACCCACTCGTCCAGCACCCGCTCCCCCGTCACGGGGTTCGTGCCGCCAGCGGCGAGGGTGGCGCCCATGACGGCCAGCTGGGGTGCGGTGACCAGGACCGAGCACTGCGCGAGGTACCCGGCCACGGCCTCGCGGGCCGAGATGGGCAGCCGGCCGGCGTCGGCGAGCAGGTGGGCCAGGCCCAGGTTGCGGTCGGCGCGGGTGCGCTCGGCGTCGAGGACGTCCTCGCAGACCTCCAGCTCGACGCCGGCCATCGCGCTGTAGCGGCGCAGTAGCAGGGCCGTCCGCTCATCCTCGTCCCCGGCGGGCAAGAGGGCGTGGACCAGGATGGCGCCGGCGTTGATCAGCGGGTTGTACGGCCGGCCGTCGTCGTGCAGGGACAGGTGGTTGAACGACTCACCGGAGGGCTCGACGCCCACGTCCTCCAGCACGTGGTCCAGGCCGATCTCCTGCAGCACCACCGCGTAGGTGAGGGCCTTGGAGACCGACTGCAGCGCGAAGGCGTGCTCGGTCTCCCCGGCGGCGGCCTGGTGACCGTCCACCGTGCACACCGCCACGGCGAGGCCGTCCACATGCTGGCCGGCGACGTCCTCGAGGTAGTCGGAGGGCTCACCGCGACGGTCGGACTCCACCTCGTCGAGCATCGCGCGCAGGTCGTCGTCGAATCGCGTCATGTCCATTCCTGGCACAGTAGTGGGCGGGCGCCCGGGTCGCGGGCGGGCGCCGGGCCGGTCACGGCGTTCACTGGACCGGGGCAATCGGGCCCAGCGGCAGGTCATGGCAAGACCCGGGGACCCGGGCCGGGAGTGTCGTCGGGGGCTGGATGTGCGGATCGGGACCTCCGGCTGGATCTACAAGCACGGGCGCGGGACCTTCTACCCGCAGGGGCTGCGGATCGCCGATCAGCTCGACCACTGCACGGAGCGCGACCGGGTGTCTCGCCTACGTGCGCTTCCACAACGCGGACCCGGACCGGCGCTACGGCGGATCGTTCTCCGACGCCGAGCTCGCCCCTGGGTGGGGCGGCTGCGGGAGCTGACCGGCGCGGACGCGGCGGGCGCACGGCCCGCTCACGTCTCCTTCTACAACGACAACCACGGCCACGCCGCCTTCAACGCGCTGACGCTGCGCAGGATGGCGGAGGCCGAAGCCTGACACGTGCCGAGCGCGTGCCTAGCGTGAGGAGGAAGCGGCGGCCGAGCGCCGCCGTCGTCCCCCGAGAGCACAGGAAGGCATGCGCACATGACCCTCATGCAGATCCCCACGGACCACGGCACGATCGGGCTGAACGTGGAGGAGTCCGGCCATGGGCGCCCCGTGGTCCTCATCCACGGCTGGCCGCTGACCCTCGACTCCTGGAAGGACCAGGTCGCAGCCCTGTCCCCGCACTATCGCGTGATCACCTACGACCGGCGCGGCTTCGGCGCCTCGGAGAAGCCCGCCGGCGGCTACGACTACGACACGATGACCGCCGACCTGCACGGCCTGCTCACCGAGCTCGACTTGCGCGACGTGACGCTCGTGGGCTTCTCGATGGGCGGCGGCGAGGTGGCGCGCTACATGTCCCGATTCGGCGCGGACCGGATCCACTCGGTGGTGTTCGCCGGCGCCGTGCCCCCGTACCTGCTGAAGACCGACGACAACCCGGACGGCCCGCTGACCGAGAAGCAGGCCGCCGAGATGCGCGCGGGTCTCGAGAAGGACCGCGAGTCGTTCTTCGACGACTTCACGACGACGTTCTTCTCCACCCCCAAGCTCGCCGGCCTGACCAGCAGCCTGAAGGTCACCGAGGAACAGCGCCAGGAGGCCATCCGGATGGCGCTGCAGTCCGACCAGACGGCGGCGCTGGCCTGCATGGACGCGTTCGGGGCCACCGACTTCCGCCGCGACCTGCCCGCAGTGACTGTGCCGGCCCTGGTCCTGCACGGCGACGCCGACCAGATCGTGCCGTTCGAGGGCTCCGGCAAGCGGACGCACAAGGCGATCGACGGCAGCCGCGTCGAACTGGTCAAGGATGCCCCGCACGGCTTCAACACCAGCCACTCCGAGGAGTTCAACCGGATCCTGCTGGAATTCCTGGCGGAGTGAGGGGGCAGGTAGGCCCACCAGAGTGCTGAACGCGACACGGCGCTCGTGGGGGTGGTGCATGCCATCCACCACGGCGCCGACGCTGACCTGTCAGGCTCGATCCGACGCCGTGATCACCCGGAGCGCGGGATCAGGCCGACCGGCCGGCAGAACCGCGCGTCAGGACGTCGAGTACGAAGCCGATCGGCCCATGACGGGTGCGCGCGTCCTGAAATAGGCCAGATCGGAACTGCGAGCCCCGGTCCTCGTGCACCAGGCACCCAGCCACCACGGCTGCACCGCCGCGGCCTGCGACGGCCTTGTTCGCGCAGAGACAGAGCTTCTCCTCAGCCGTGAAGTGCTTCCTGATGTCGGTCAGTCAGAGCCTGCGCGGCGCTTCTGGAGCGGGCTGGCGCACAGACCGAGGTGCTGTCGATCCATGACGGCGAGATTCAGGCGCGTGAGAAGGGTCTGCCATGAGTTTGCGCGACACGAGTTATCAGGCGGCGGCAGCCGCCTGGACTGATTGAACCATCTCGAACTCGACAGGGGTGAGCTTCCCGAGACGGGCCTGCCTACGACGGCGGTGATAGGTCCGCTCGATCCAGCTCACGATCGCGAGCCAGAGCTGGTCGAAGGACTGCCAGCGACGCCGGTTCAGCACGTTCTTCTGCAACAGCGCGAAGAAGGATTCCATTGCCGCGTTGTCCCCAGCAGCACCGACCCTGCCCATCGACCCGACCAGGCCGTTGACCCGGAGCGTCTCCACGAACCGCCTGGCTCGAAATTGCGATCCTCGATCCGAATGCACCCGGCAACCCTGCACCGGCGGCCTCGACGCCCCTGGTCGGATCGCATAAGCGCTCTTCCTGACACCGACCGTCCGGTCCGACAGGATCCACGTTGAGGCGAGCCCTGCTGGTCCTCCCCGTCGGCGTGGTCCTCAGGGCCGTCGGCCGGGCTGAGGGGCGGCTGGTCACACCTGCGTCATCCCTGCCCGTAAAGGAGTCCGCGGGCCTCCGTGGCCGGCGATCTTCACGGAACCTTCAAGGTTGAGCCCTTCACCCGCGTCGGCGGGGCGGTCTACGGTCGATGGCAGGGCGGGCCGGCGAAGGCCGGTGCGTCGGATCAGATCGACGAAGGAGCACATCATGACCCATCACGTGAGCGCCATGCTGGACACCTACCCAAAGAATGTGGGCAACATCGACCGGCAGAAGCTGGCCGAGTGCATCCAGGCCTGCTTCGAGTGCGCCCAGACCTGCACGGCCTGCGCGGACGCCTGCCTGGCCGAGGACATGGTGGCCGACCTGAGGCAGTGCATCCGGTTGAACCTTGACTGCGCCGATGTTTGCGCCGCCACAGGCCGGATGCTGTCCCGGCAGACCGGCAACAACGTCGAGACCACCCGCGCCCTGCTCGAGGCCTGCCGGGCCGCCTGCAAGACGTGCGGGGACGAATGCGAGAGCCACGCCCAGATGCACGAGCACTGCAAGGTGTGTGCCGAGGCCTGCCGCCGGTGTGAGCAGGCCTGCGCCGACCTGCTCGTCACCCTGGGTTGAGCCTGCTGATGACCGTTCCCCCTTGAGGGCGGCCAGTCGTCCATGACGCGCGCAGGGAACCCGGACCACCGTGCTCCCTCGCCGCGGAAGGCTCCCATGGACTCGGAGAAGTATCAGAGGGTCAGGAACGGTGCCGGATTCGTCGCGGCGCTGGACCAGAGCGGGGGCAGCACCCCGGCGGCCTTGCACCTCTACGGGATCGACAAGGATGCCTACTCCGGCCCAGAGGAGATGTTCGACCTGGTACACCAGTTGCGCACACGTATCATCACCAGCCCCAGCTTCGACGGTGAGCGCGTCATGGGGGCCATCCTGTTCGAGAACACAATGAACCGCCAGGTGGAGGGTTCCCCCACGGGCGACTACCTGTGGAACAGCAAAGGCATCGTGCCCTTCCTCAAAATCGACCAGGGCTTGGCCCCGGAACAGCAAGGCGCCCAGCTCATGAAACCCATCCCGCACCTGGATGACTTACTGTCTCGAGCCGTCGAAAAGCACATGTTCGGAACGAAGATGCGCTCGGTCATCAAGCTGCCCGGGGACGGGGTGGGCTCCGTCGTGGAGCAGCAGTTCGGGCTCGCCCGTCAGATCCTCGTTACCGGGCTGGTGCCCATCATCGAGCCCGAGGTGGATATCCGCAGCCCCCGCAAGGCCGAGGTGGAGGACCAGCTCAAGGCGGCAATCCTCGCCCAACTGGACAAGCTCGGAGACGACCAGTCGGTCATCCTCAAAGTGACGCTGCCGGAGCGGGCGGACTTCTACCGCGAGTTCGTGGACCATCCCCGAGTGATCCGCGTCCTGGCCCTGTCGGGCGGCTATACCCGGGCCCAGGCCACCACCCTGCTGGCCCGCAACCACGGCGTGATCGCCAGCTTCTCCCGCGCCCTGACCGAAGGGCTGAGTACGGCCCAGAGCCCAGCGCAGTTCAATGCGGTGTTGGATGAGGCCATCAACGCGATCGCGACGGCCTCTCGCACCTGACCGGAGGCCATAGGACCGCTGCGGTAGTCCGCGGCCGCCGAAGCGGTGTCCGACCACCCCCCATTCCTGGGGCCGGGCACCGCCTCAGCGGCGTCTGCCGCGCAGTTCAACGGGCAGCCACCGAGGAGCGCACGAAGTCCTGGCGCACCCCCAAGGCGCGGTCGGTGCACCGGATGGACTCGCCGCCGTCGTCGACGGTTCCGGTGAGGGCCCGGATCGCGTCGATGTTCTCGGGGATGACGATCGCCTGGTTGTCCACCGTGTAGGTGTAGTACAGCTCGTTGCCGTCCACGGTGAGGATGTCTTCCCAGAGGGCCACCTCATACATATCACCCCGGGGCCGGCCCAGGTCCTCCATGAGTTCCACGGTGCTATTGACCGCCACGACGCCGTCCGAGCGCCGGACGAAGGCGATCCGCGGCATCGCCCGGAACGTCTCCAACACCTCCTGCTTCTCGGCCGGGCGGGTGAGCTCGATCGTCCAGTAGTGCAGGTGGTTCTGAGTGTGGGCTCCCTTGGCGGCCATGGTGACCACGTCCAGGTCCGGGACCACCGACTGGGCGTCGGGCCCCTGATGGCTGGGGATTCGGCCCTCGGGGACGATGGTGTTCATGATCCCGGAATGGTCCGATTCCCACGGATCGGTGGCCCGGCGGATGAGCACCCCCCGGGCCTTGGACAGCAGTCCGACGTCCTTCAGCGCGGTAAGGGCCCGGACGGTGGCGGTGGTATTGCAGGACACCACCCGGGTGCTGTCCCGGCCCAGGGCGGTGGCGTAGTTGGCGTGGGCGACGAAGGAGTGGCCGGTGAGATCGTGCTTCTCCCCGCCCTGGAACACGGATTTGACCCCGTGGGCACGGTAGAGCTCCAGGTTGCCGGCGCCCACCTGGGCCGGGGTGCAGTCCACCACGACGTCAACGTTCTCGAGCAGGTCGTGCAGGCCTCCGACGACGGGAAGGCCGGCATCCGCCATCACCGGTAGGGCCTGCTCGGTAGAGGCGTAGACGGGGATACCCTTCCCGGCCGCAGTCGCGATGCGGTAGTCAGCGATGACGTCACTGACTCCGACCAGCGCCATGTCCTCCTGGGCCCGGACCGCGTCGGCGACGCGTTTGCCGATGACCCCGTACCCGTTCACCGCGACCTTGATCTTGTCCTGCATGCTCGTCTCCTTTCCTGGAGGACCCGTTCCGGTTTCGGGGTCTATCGCCAGCCGCGTCTCACCGGATCCCCGCAGCGGACGACGGTGCTCAGAGCTTGTCGAGCATCTGTTGCATTTCGGTGATCTCGGCCTCCTGGTCGGCGATGACCTGCTCGGCGAGCTGCACGGCCTGCGGGTTCTGGCCGTCCTCGACCTCGTCCTTGGCCATGTCCACGGCGCCCTTGTGGTGGGCGGTCATCTGCTCCAGGTACAACCGGGCGGCCTCGGTGCCCTGGGCCTGGTCGAGGGCGGTCATGTCCTCCTCGGACATCATCCCGGACATCCCGCCGTGGTCCATGCCCTCCATACCGTCCATGCCGTCCGTGTCCACGGGGTCTTGGCCCCAGGCGGTGAGCATGGAGTTCATGCGCTCGATCTCCGGGCCCTGGGCGTCGATGACCTTCTGGGCGAACGCGGCCACCTCCGCCGGGACGTCATCCTTGGCCAGCAGCATCTCGCTCATCTCAACGGCCTGCTGGTGGTGCGGGATCATCATTTGGGCGAACATCACGTCCGCGTCGTTGTGCTCGGCGGAGACCTCCTCAGCCGAACCGGTCGCCGTGGTGGACGGTGTCGCGGTGGCCGTCGCCGCAGGGGTGGCGGCCGGGGCGGAGCTGGCCGCAGTGGCCGAGGCCTCAGCGCCGGCGTTCTCGTCCTGGGCGCCGGTGCCGCAGGCGGTCAAGGTCAGGGCGGAGGCCAGGGCCAGGGCGGTCAGCGTCATGGTGCGTTTCATGGTGGGTCCTTTCATGGTGGGTTGAGGGTTCACATCAGGGTTCACGCCAAGGGGCGAGATCAGGAAACCGCAGCCGGCTGAAGGGCAGCCTGCGACCGGGGGCGCTCGAGAGGAGCCAGGTGCTCCGGGTCCAGGTCGATCCGGCGCAGCAGCTGGGCGTTGAGGGCGACCACGATGGTGGAGACGGACATCAGGATCGCGCCCACCGCGGGGGAGAGCACGAACCCGATCGGGGCGAGCACGCCGGCGGCCAGCGGCACGGCGAGCACGTTGTAGCCGGTGGCCCACACCAGGTTCTGGATCATCTTGGTGTAGCTGGCCTGGGAGAGCTCGATCATCGACAGCACCGCGCGGGGGTCGTTGCTGGCCAGCACAACGCCGGCGGACTCCATGGCCACGTCGGTGCCGGCGCCGATGGCGATGCCGACCTCGGCCCGCGCCAGCGCCGGGGCGTCGTTGACGCCGTCGCCCACCATGGCCACGGACAGTCCCCGGGACTGCAACTCGGTGACCTTGGTGTCCTTGTCCTGGGGGAGGACCTCGGCGAAGACCTCGTCGATGCCCAGGTCCGCCCCGACGGCCTCGGCGACCTGGCGGGCATCGCCGGTGATCATCGCGACCTTGATGCCGCGGGCGTGCAGGGCGGCCACGGCGGCCCGGGACTCGGGGCGGACCTTGTCCTCCACGGCGACCGCGCCGATAACGGACCCCTCGCGCAGCACGTGCAACACCCCGGCCCCGCGCGCGGTCCAGGAGGCGGTGTGCTCAGTGATCTCCGCCGGCATGGTCAGGTTAAGCTCGCGCAGCATGTTCGGGCCCCCGACGAGGATCTCGGAGCCGTCCACGGTGGCGCGCACCCCGCGGCCCATGGCAGCACTGAAGTCCGTGCCGCGCTTGCGCAACGTGCTGGCCTGCGGGTGCTGCCCGGCGGCGGTGACGATGGCCCGGGCCACGGGGTGCTCGCTGTCAGCCTCGGCCGCGGCGGCCACCGCCAGCAGTTCTGCCTCGGACACGCCGGGCATCGCGGTGACGGCGGTGACGACGTGGGCGCCCTCGGTCAGGGTGCCGGTCTTGTCGAACAGGACCACGTCGATGGTGCGCATCCGCTCCAGGGCCATCCGGTCCTTGATCAGGACCCCGGACTTGGCGGCCTTCTCCGTGGAGAGGGCGATCACCAGCGGGATGGCCAGGCCCAGGGCGTGCGGGCAGGCGATCACCAGCACGGTCACGGTGCGGGTGACCGCGTCGGTGGGCTGGCCGATCGCGGTCCACACGATCGCGGTGATGATCGCCGCAACCAGGGCGAACCAGAACAGCAGGGCCGCCGCCCGGTCGGCCAACGCCTGGGCGCGGGAGGAGGATTCCTGGGCGTCGGCGACCATCCGCTGGATCCCGGCCAGGGTCGTGTCGGTCCCGACGGCGGCCACCTTCACCCGCACGGTGTTGTCGGTGGCCACGGTCCCAGCGACCACCGTGTCCCCGGCCTGGCGCAGCACGGGCTTCGACTCCCCGGTGATCATCGCCTCGTCGAACTCCGCGGCGCCCTCGAGGATGGTCCCGTCGGCCGGCACCCGGGCCCCGGCCCGCACTAGCACCACATCGCCCACGGCCAACTCGGTGATCGGCACGGTGATGGTGTCACCGTCCACGACCTTCTCGGCCTCCTCCGGCAGCAGCGCCGCCAGCGCGTCCAAGGCGGAGGAGGCCGCGCCCAGGGCGCGCATCTCCATCCAGTGGCCCAGCAGCATGATGACCACCAGCAGCGCCAGCTCCCACCAGAAGTCCAGCATCAGGTCCCCGATGCCCAGGGTCGTGACCCAGGAGGCGACGAAGGCCACCGTGATGGCCATCGCGATCAGCAGCATCATCCCGGGCTGGCGGGCGCGCAACTCGGTCAGCCCGCCCTTCAGGAAGGGCATGCCGCCATAGAGGTAGATCACGGTGCCCAGCACCGGGGCGATCCACGCCGAGCCCGGGAACTCGGGGACGTGGTAGCCCAGCAGCTGCCCGACCATGTGGCTGAAGAACACCACCGGGATGGAGAGCACCAGTGAGACCCAGAACCGGTTCTTGAACATCGCGGTGGAATGCCCGGCGTGCTGACCGTGGTCGTGGACCTGGTGGTCCTCGTCCAGGGCCGAGTGGGCGTGGCCCTGGGGCATGGCCTGCCCGTGGGCGGCCGCGTCCGCGGGGTGGTGGGCGGCATGGTCGGTGTGGTTGGCGTGGCCGGCGTGGGGGTTCGGGTCTGGGTGTTCGGCGGTCTGGTCGGTGGGGTGATCGTGGTGGTGCGGGGTGCTCATGGTGTTCCTTCTGCTCGGCGGTCTGTTCGGCGACCGGCTCGGCGGTGGGGCGCCGACCTCGAGGGGATGGGTCGGTTAGATCCGGACGCGGTAGCCGGCCGCTTCGATGGCCGTCCGCACGGAGTCCGCGGAGGCGGGCCCGGTCACGGTGACGGGGGAGGCCCCGCCGGCGACCAGTTCGACCCGGACATCGTCCACCCCGTCCAGGGCGCTCACGGCCTCGGCGACGGAGCCCACGCAGTGTCCGCAGGTCATGCCCTCCACCTGGTAGGTCGCGTCGCCGGCGCTCGTCCCGGTTGGGTCGGCACTCTGGTGCCCGGCGGGGGCGGTGGCGTCGGCGGCTGGGGCGCAGCACGAGCAGCCGTTGGTGGCCCCCGGCAGCGGGGTGCGGGCGGATTCGGTCATGACGGTCTCCTTCAGGTCTGAGGGCGGCGCCGGACGGCGCCTCTCCTCTTGGTATATACCCCCCGGGGGTATCATTCAAGGGGTGGAGCGCCGGTGTTCACGGTGGATAAACGGGTGCGCCGGTAGGTGGGCTGGTCGGGGGCTGCTTGGTGGGCAGGTCGATGGTGAACGTCGCCCCGGCCGTGGTGGAGGTGGCGCTCAAGGTGCCGCCGTGGGTCTGGATGAGAGCTCGGGAGATGGCCAGGCCGACCCCGGAGCCGCCGTGGTCACGGTCGCGGGCGGTGTCCCCGCGGTAGAAGCGTTCGAAGACGTGCGGCAGGTGCTCGGGAGAGATCCCCTCCCCGGTGTCGGTGACGCTGAGCGTGACCCCGGACGGGCTTTGTCGGGCCTCGAGGGTGACCCGGCCCCCGGCCGGGGTGTGGCGCAGGGCGTTGGTGAGCAGGTTGCCCAGGACCTGGCCCATGCGCTGGCGGTCCACGTCCACGGCCAGGCCCGGATCGGCGTCCATGGTCAGGGCCACGCCCTTGGTGGCGTAGGCCTCCTTGTGGGCCTCGGTCGCGGCATGCAGCAGCCCGCTGACCCCTTGGGGGCTGCGGTCCAGTTCGATCCGGCCCTCCTCGGCGCGGGAGACGTCGTTGATGTCCTCCACCAGCCGGGTCAACCGGGCCAGCTGCTCGCCCATCAGCTCACCGGTGGGCTCGTCCCAGTGGGACACCCCGTCTTGCAGGGCCTCGTGGTAGACGGTCAGCACGGAGACGGGGGTGCGCAGCTCGTGGGCCAGGTCCGAGAGCATCCGTCGACGGGTGTCCTCGGTGCGCTGAAGCCGTGCGGCCATGGTGTTGAAAGACCCTGCCAGCTCCTCCACCTCGGTGCCGGCGCCCATGGCCGGCACGCGGGTGTCGTACCGTCCACCGGCCATGGCCTTGGCCGCCTGGGTCAGGGCGTTGATCGGACTCTGGATCCGGCGGGCGACATGCCAGGTCAATGCCAGACAGCAGATCAAGGCCGTGGCCAGGGCCACGCCCAGGGTCCAGAAATTGGCGTCCCGGTAGGCCTGCTCCACGTGCAGCATCTGGGCTGCATCGTGTCCGGCCCCGGCCTGTTCCAGGTGCTCGTGGAACAGTGGTGGGCCGGCCAGGGAGGCCACCACCACCGCGGCCAGCACGCTGGCCCCCACCACCAGCAGCTGGGCGAGGAAGAACCGGGCCGCTAATCCTTGGTAGCGCCGCCGGCCGGTCATTGCTCCGCCATCCGGTAGCCGACCCCGCGGACGGTGTCGATATAGCGGGCCGGGTCCGCGTCGAGCTTGCGGCGCAGGTTCTTGATGTGCACGTCCACGAGCCGTTCATCGCCCACCCAGGCCGGGTCCCAGACGATATCGATCAGCTGGCGCCGGGAGAAGGCCTGGTGCGGGCGCCCCGACAAGGCGGCCAGCAGGTCGAACTCCGTGCGCGTTAGTTGCACCACCTGGCCCGACACGCGGGCCTCGTGGGCGGCCAGGTCGATGACCAGGTCACCGCAGACCCGTTCCGGTTCGGGGGCTGACACCGTTGTGCGCGGCCGGCGCATGACCGCCCCCACCCGGGCGACCAGCTCCCGGACGCTGAAGGGTTTGGTGATGTAGTCATCGGCCCCCACCGCCAATCCCTCCAACCGGTGGTGCTCATCGCCGCGGGCGGTGAGCATCAGCACATAGCACTCGGAGAAGGCCCGCACCCGCCGGCACACCTCGATCCCGTCCAGCCCGGGCAGGCCCAGGTCCAGGACTATCACGTCGGGCTCGTGAACCCGGGCGGCCTGCACTGCGGCCGGGCCGGTGTGGGTGAGGGCCACCTCGTAGCCGGCCCGCTCCAGGTAGGTGGCCACCATGCGCGCCAGCGGCTTCTCGTCATCGACCACCAACACCCGGCCGGCCGCCGGACCAGTCCCAGTGTCAGTCCCAGTGCCAGTGCCAGAGTTCATGGGTCCAGTCTCGCTCTGTCTCGCGCCCCGGCGGCTCAGAACGGTGCCGGGGCGGGGAATCTTCATCGAATCTTCAAGGCAAACCGCCCCATCCCGGCGCGTCACCGGCCGACAATGGTAGAAGCCCCGCCTTTTGGCCCGG
>NZ_JBHNYP010000036.1:0-21574 GCF_054960655.1 Micrococcus sp. PSi08
GTGATCATCGGCATCGGAGGCCCCGTGGGGGCCGGCAAGACCCAGCTCGTGGAGCGCCTCACCCGCGCGATGAGCGAGGAGATCTCGATGGCCGCCATCACCAACGACATCTACACGATCGAGGACGCCAAGATCCTCTCCCGCACCTCGGTGCTCCCGGAGGAGCGGATCGTGGGCATCGAGACGGGCGGCTGCCCCCACACCGCCATCCGCGAGGACACCTCCATGAACGAGGCGGCCATCGAGCAGCTCAAGGCCCGTTTCCCGGACCTGCAGGTGATCTTCGTGGAGTCCGGCGGCGACAACCTCTCGGCGACCTTCAGCCCGGAGCTCGTCGACTTCTCGATCTACATCATCGACGTCGCCCAGGGTGAGAAGATCCCGCGCAAGGCCGGCCAGGGCATGATCAAGTCGGACCTGTTCATCGTCAACAAGACGGACCTGGCCCCGTACGTGGGCGCCGACCTGTCCGTCATGGAGTCCGATTCGAAGGTGTTCCGCAAGGACCGCCCGTTCGCCTTCACGAACCTCAAGACCGACGAGGGCCTGGACGTCGTCATGGACTGGATCCGCAACGACGTGCTGATGGCAGACCTTGGCTGAGGGCCTCACCGGCGAGCTGCGCCTGCGCGTCGCCGTCCGCGGCGGCCGCTCCGTGGCTGCCCGGCAGTTCCACCAGGGGGCGCTGCGCGTGCTGCGCCCCCATTACCTGGACCGGTCCGGGCAGGTCTCCTACACCGTGATCAACCCCGGCGGCGCCTACTTCGGCGCCGACCGGTACGGGATCGAGGTCGACGTCGAGGAGGACGCCTCCCTGCTGCTGACCACGCAGTCCGCCACGAAGGTCTACCGCACCCCGCAGGGCCCCGCCCGGCAGGACATGACCCTGCGGCTGGGACCCGGCGCCGTCCTCGAGTACGTGCCCGACCAGCTGATCGTGTACCGGGGCGGGTCCTATCTGCAGGACACCCGCGTGGTGATGGACCCCTCCGCCTCCGTGCTGCTGGCCGAGGTGATCACCCCCGGGTGGTCTCCCACCGCCGAGCCGTTCCGCTACGACCGGCTCGGCATGCGCACGGAGGTGACCGTCGATCCCGGCGGGGACCCCCGCCGGCTCGTCGTGGACCAGCTCCGGCTCCACCCCGCGGAGGGTCAGGGCCTGACCGGGATGGGCATGCTCGAGGGCCACTCCCACACCGGGCAGCTGCTGGTCGCTGACCGTCGGCTGGACGCGGACCTCGTCGCCGAGCTCACGGAGATCGTCGACGCCTCGGACACGGTCTCCGGCATCACCCGGGCGGGCACGGGCCGCGCCCACGGGGTGGACTGCGTGAGCGTGCGCTCCCTCGCCGCCTCCACCGCCCGCATCACCGCCCTGCACCACGCGCTCGCGGACCTGCTCCGTGCCCGCTGGCGGGACCAGTCCCCGCTCGCCCTGCGCAAGTACTGACCCACCCCATCATCCGTGCCCGCCGAGGAGGAGGACCCCCTATGAGCCATGCCGTCCCGACCGCCGTGACGCCCCACAGCACAGCCGCCCCAGAGCGACCGCTCCGGGTGCGGGTGGCGGCCGTCTACGCAGTGGTGGTGGCGCTCCACGTCCTCGCCGCGGCGCTGCTGCTGGGCGGGTACGGCGGAGCGTCGCCCTCGCCCGTGCTCCTGGCCGCGCTCGTCACCGCCTACGGGGCGGGGCTCAAGCACAGCTACGACTGGGACCATATCTCCGCGATCGACAACTCGACGCGCAAGTTCGTCTCCGAGGGCGGCAGCCCGGCCGGCGTGGGCCTGGCGTTCAGCCTGGGCCACTCCCTCGTGGTGACGCTCGCGGCGGTCCTGGCCGTCGCCGGGGCGGGGCTCATGCAGGGGGCCTTCGCCGACGGGTCGCCGGCGAACCGGGTGCTCGGACTGATCGGCACCGGCGTGTCCGGTGGCTACCTGCTGCTGCTCGGCGTGTACAACGGCGTCTCGGCGCTGCGGCTGCGTCGGGCGTCCGCAGTACGGCATCCGGGCCCGGCGGAGGAGCCCACGGGTCTGGTCACGCGCCTCCTGCGGGCCCCGCTGCGCCGTGTGCGCTCCCCGCGGGACATCTTCGTCATCGGGTTCCTCTTCGGCCTGGGCTTCGACACGGCCACGACCATCGGCCTGCTGCTGCTGGCCGTGTCCGTCTCCGCCGCCGGCATCCCCCTGGTGACCCTGCTGGCGCTGCCGGTGGCGTTCACCGCCGCCATGACGCTCTGCGACACCACCAACGGGTTGGGCATGATGCGGCTCTACTCGAGCGCTCTGCAGCAGTCCGAGCGCCGACGCCGCTTCAACCTCGTCGTCACCTCCGTGTCCGCGGTCTCGGCCCTGTTCATCGCGGTGCTCACCCTCGGCGCGTTCGTCCATGAGCTGCTGGGTCTGACGGACCCGGTGACGACCTGGCTGGCGGAGGTGGACCTCGGCCACGCGGGACTGGCGCTCGTCGGCGTCTTCGCTCTCATCTGGCTGTGCGCCGCCCTGCTCGAGCACCGGCACGGCCGGGTCCGCCCCGTGGGGGATGCGGCATGACGACGTCGACCACGGCCCCGTCCCGATCCCCCCGTGCGCCGCGCCCCCTCGGGACGGCCCTCCGCACGGTGCTGCGCGGGGTGTCCCAGATCTTCTTCCTGGAGAACTCCCTGAGCGGCGCGCTGATCCTGGGCGCCCTGGCGCTGATGCACCCCTGGGCGGCGGTGACGACGGCACTGGGCTCCGCCATGCAGGCGCTGTGCTCGGCCGTCCGGCACCCCGACGAGACCGAGGACGACCTGCGGGCCCGGGCGGTCGTGCTCGGTGACGAGGCGCGGCACGGGATCATGGGCTACAACGGCGCGCTCGTGGGGGCCGCCGCGGCGCTCGTCTTCGCGCCCACCCCCCTCACAGCCGTGCTGGCCACGGTGGTCGGCGCCGCGGCCTGCGTCCCCGTGCACGTGCTCGTGGCCCGGCTCTTCGCGACCCGGCCCCTGCGCTCCGCGGGACTCCCGGTGTCCACCGCCCCGTTCTGCCTGACCGCGGGCATGCTGACCCTCCTCACGGCCGACCTCGCCGGGCCCTCCGCCCCGCTGACCTCATCCGGGTCCCCGTGGCCCGGTCTCGGCCTGGGGCTGCTCAACAGCTTCGCGGAGGTGGTCCTGGCGGACGGCGCCCTCCCGGGCGCGCTGATCCTGGCGGCCCTCTTCGTGGGGTCCTGGCGGGTGGGGCTCTACGGGCTGTTCGGCGCGGTGGCCTCCTTCGCCGCGGCCCGTCTCATCGTGGGGCACGAGCTCACGGACGTGTCCACGGGCCTGTGGGGGTACAACTCCGTGCTCGTCGCCATCGCGCTCGGCGCGGTGGTCCAGGGGCTCGGCGGCTGGCGACGGCGGGTGCCGCTCGTCGTCGTCGGCGTGGCGCTGAGCCTGGCCTTCCAGCACGTGCTGGTGGAGACCGCGATCCCGGTGTTCACCTGGCCTTTCCTGCTGGGCATGTGGGCCACGCTGCTGCTGGTCGCCGGGGCGCGGCGGGCGGCCGGCCGGGGCTGAGACCCGACGTCCGGAGGAGGGCCGGATCAGGCGGCGAGCCAGAGGTCCGGGCCGAAGATCTCGTAGCGGATGGACGTCGCGGGCACGCCGGCGTCGATCAGCTTCGAGCGGGTGGACTGCATGAACGCGAGCGGGCCGCAGAGGATGACCTCGGCGCCGGAGGGGAGCTCGATCTCGGAGGGGTCCATGCGGCCCTCGTGGACGGTGATGCCCTCGGGCGCCTGCTCCGGGGCCACGCCGAGCCACAGGTGGGCCTGGGCGTTCGGCAGCGCGGAGAGCGACTCCGTGAGCTGCCCGAGCAGGGCCACGGACTCCAGGGAGGCATCGGCGTGCAGGACGACGACCTCACGGTCGGACCCCTGTTCGGCCAGCGAGCTCAGGATGGAGGCGGCCGGCGTGATGCCGATGCCGGCGGTCGCCAGGACCAGGGGAGCGGTGGAGTCCTCGTCCTCGAGGGTGATGTCGCCGTAGGGGTTGGACAGCTCGATGACGTCGCCGACCTCCACGTTCTGGATGAGCACGGGCGAGACCTCGCCGCCCTCGTCCAGCTTCACGGTGATGACGCGCTCGGTGGCGGACCCGGCCTTCTCGGAGAGGGAGTACTGGCGGCACTGGCGCAGGCCGTCCTCGACCTTCAGTCGTACGGACACGTAGCCGCCGGCCTTGCCGCGGGTCTGCGGGGTGTCGTCGGCCGGCTCGAAGCGGAAGGTGACGGCCGCGTTGCCGGTGGGCTCCTTCGCGACGACCTTCCAATCCGTCCACATCCTGTCGTTGGCCTGCTGGGCGTAGAGGCCCTTCTCGATCTTGATGAGGGCGTCGGCCATGAGCCAGTAGACCTCGGTCCAGGCGTCGGCCACCGCGGGGGTGACGGCGTCGCCGAGCACCTCGCCGATGGCCCAGAAGAGGTTCTCGTAGACGATCGGGTACTGCTCCTCGACGATGCCGAGGGCGGTGTGCTTGTGGGCGATGCGGGACAGGACGGCCTCGGGCAGGGTGCCCGGGTTCTCGAGCAGGTGCACCGCGAACTTCACGATGGATCCGGCGAGGGCCTGGGCCTGCTCGCCGTTGCGCTGGTTGGCGCGGGAGAAGACGCCGTCGAGGAGCTCGGGGTGGGCCTCGAACATGTGGGCGTAGAACAGGGGCGTGATCTCCGGCATGTGCTCGGCGACGACGGCGGCGGTGGCCTCGATGACGGGGCGGGACTTCTCGGACAGCACGGGGGTCTCCGTCTCCTCGGTGGGGAATCTTGCGCTGATTTTGCCAGATTACACCCGGCCGTCGCCGTCGGGAACTCGCCCCCGGCTCGTTCCCTCAGTGCGCCACGGGGATCTCCGGCAGGCCCAGCAGCACGGGGCCGCCGACAGGCCCAGCGCTCACCAGATCCCGGATCCGCACGGTGTCGAGTTCGGCGAGGAAGGCCTCGCGTGCGCGGTGCAGGGCGCCGCGCAGGCGGCAGTCGCCGGCGTAGGGGCACGCCACCCCGGAGTCGCGCCCGGCGCAGTCGATCACCTCGTCGCGGCTGCTCAGCGAGCGCACGAGCTCGCCCACACGCTGGTCCAGACCGGCCGCGGCGATCATGGCCCCGCCGTGCCGACCGCGCAGCACCTCGATGGTCCCGCGGCGACGCAGCTCGGCGACCGCCTTGATCACGTGGTTGTAGGGCACCTGGATCCGGTCCGCGATCTGCTGGCTGGTGAGCCGTTCCCCCTCGGCGGCCGCGAGCGTCATCAGCACACGCAGGCAGACGTCGGTGTAGGCGCTCAGCTTCATCCCGCCATCATCCCACCGGTGCACGGCGCCGCCGCGCCTGCGGTGTCCGGGCCGGTTGGCATACTGACGCCATGGACGCCACCTCGCACCCCGACGCCGGCCCCCGCCTCCCCGAGACCTCCGTGCCGGGGGGCGACACCGCGCTGCACGAGGAGGCCCTGGCCGTCCTGCGTCGGCTCGTGGACCGGCCGGACGCGCGATTCAAGGACGGGCAGTTCGAGGCGATCGAGGCGCTCGTGGCCCACCGCCGCCGCGCCCTGGTGGTGGAGCGCACCGGCTGGGGCAAGTCCGCCGTGTACTTCGTGGCCTCCCTGCTGCTGCGCGCCCGCGGCGCGGGGCCCACGCTGATCGTCTCCCCGCTGCTCGCGCTCATGCGGGACCAGGTCGCGGCCGCGGCCCGGGCGGGCGTGCGCGCGGTGTCCGTGAGCTCGGCGAACGCCACGGAGTGGGACGAGGTCCGGGCCCGGCTCGCGGCGGACGAGGTGGACGTGCTGCTGATCTCGCCCGAGCGCCTCACGAACCCCCGGTTCCGGGACGAGCAGCTGCCGGACCTCGTGGCGCGCATGGGCCTGCTCGTGGTGGACGAGGCCCACTGCATCTCCGACTGGGGCCACGACTTCCGGCCGGACTACCGCCGCATCCGGGACCTGATCGGGCTGCTTCCCGCCGAGGGGCCGCGCGCGGTGCCCGTGCTGGCCACCACCGCCACGGCCAACGCCCGTGTGGTGGCGGATGTGGTGGAGCAGCTCGGCGTTGCCTCCGAGCAGGATGTGTTCGTGCTCCGCGGCCCCCTGGCCCGCGCCTCGCTGCGCCTGGGCGTGCTGCGCCTGCCCAGCCCGGCCGCGCGCCTGGCCTGGCTCCTCGACCACCTCGGGGACCTGCCGGGCTCCGGGATCGTCTACGCCCTCACCGTCTCCGCCGCCGAGGACACGGCGCGCGCCCTGCGCGAGGCGGGGCACGAGGTGGTCGCCTACACGGGCCGCACGGACCCGGAGCGGCGCGCCGAGATCGAGGAGGACCTCAAGGCCAACCGGGTGAAGGCCGTCGTGGCCACCTCGGCGCTCGGCATGGGCTTCGACAAGCCGGACCTGACGTTCGTGGTGCACTTCGGCGCGCCGGGCTCGCCCGTGGCGTACTACCAGCAGGTCGGCCGTGCCGGCCGCGGGACGGACCACGCGGACGTGCTCCTGCTGCCCGGGCCCGAGGACCGTCGCATCTGGGAGTACTTCGCCACCGCCTCCATGCCGGACGAGGAGCAGGCGCGCGCCGTGCTGGGGGCGCTCGCGGACCACGGCGGGGCCCTCTCCGTGGCGGCGCTCGAGCCGGCCGTGCGGATCAAGCGCACCACCCTGGAGCTGCTGCTCAAGGTCCTCGCCGTGGACGGGGCGGTCGAGCGGGTGGGCGGCGGCTGGCGCGCCACCGGGCGGGAGTGGACGTACGACGCCGAGCGGTACGCCCGCGTGGCCGAGGCGCGCCGGGCCGAGGAGCGGCTCATGCTCGACTACCAGACCACGGACCGGTGCCGCATGGAGTTCCTGGCCCGCACCCTGGACGACCCCACCGCCGCGCCGTGCGGCCGCTGCGACGTCTGTGCCGGCCCCTGGTACCCGACGGGATCGGACGGGGCGGCGCGGGAGCGCGCGGAGGCCGCCCTGCGCCGCACCGGTGTGCCGATCGAGCCCCGTCGCATGTGGCCCTCGGGCATGGACCGGCTGGGCGTGCCCGTGAAGGGGCGCATCGCGCCCGAGTCACAGGCCGAGGAGGGTCGCGCGCTCGCCCGCCTGACGGACCTCGGGTGGGGCACCGTCCTGCGGGACCTGCTGGACCGGGAGGACGCCCCGGTGCCGGAGGAGGTCCTGCGGGGCGCCGTCGACGTCCTGGCCGGCTGGGGGTGGCGGACGCGGCCGATCGCCGTCGTCGCGATGCCCTCGCGCACCCGCCCGCAGCTGGTGGGGTCGTTCGCCGAGGGGATCGCCCGGATCGGCCGGCTGCCGTTCCTCGGCTCGCTCGAACACGCGCGCGGCGGCCCCACGGCCGGGGCGGGCGGCAACAGCGCCTACCGGCTCGGGTCCGTGTACGGCCGGTTCGCCGTCCCCGAGGCGATGGCGCAGATGTTGCGCACCGCCCCGGACGCCGGCCGCCACGGCCCCGTGCTGCTGGTCGACGACCTCGTCGACTCGCGGTGGTCGCTCGCCGAGGCTGCGCGGGTGCTGCGCGAGGCCGGCGCGCAGGGGGTGCTGCCGCTCGTCCTCGCCCAGGCCGGATGAGCCGCCGCGGTCAGCGCTCCGCGCGGACGATCGCCAGCACGGCGTCGCGGAGTGCCTCCATGGTGGCGGCCGTGCGGGCCTCGCCGTTGTAGCGCAGGAACGGCTCCGTGTTGGACGGGCGGAGGTTGAACCACCACGTGCCGTCCTGGGCGGCGACCGTGGTGCCGTCCATGCGGGTCACCGTGGTGGCCACCCCGGCGAAGTCCTCGTGCACGGCCTGGCCCTCGCCGACGCCCTCGCCCACGGCGGGGGCGAACTGCGCCACCACCGCGGCCACGGCGGCGTCCTTGTCCTCGACCTGCGAGTTGATCTCGCCGGAGGCCACGTACGGCTCGTACTCCTCGGCCAGCTCGGACAGCGGCTGCTCCTGGCCGCCCAGGGCCGCCAGCACGTGCATGGCCGCGAGCATGCCGGTGTCCGCGTTGAAGAAGTCGCGGAAGTAGTAGTGCGCGGAGTGCTCGCCCCCGAACACGGCGGACTCGGCGGCCATGACCGCCTTGATGAAGGAGTGGCCCACGCGGGTCTCCACGGCCCGGCCCCCGTCGGCCGCCACGAGCTCGGGGACGGCGCGGGAGGTGATCAGGTTGTGGATGACCACGGGGGTCTGCTCGCCGTCGGCCTTCGCGCGGGCGATCTCGCGGCGGGCCACCAGGGCGGTGACCGCGGAGGGGGAGACCGGAGCGCCCTGCTCGTCGATCACGAAGCAGCGGTCGGCGTCGCCGTCGAAGGCCAGGCCGATGTCCGCACCGTGCTCCACGACGGCGGCCTGCAGGTCCCGCAGGTTCTCCGGCTCCAGAGGATTGGCCGGGTGGTTCGGGAAGGTGCCGTCCAGCTCGAAGTAGAGCGGCTCGATCTCCAGCGGCAGGGCGGCCAGCTCGGCGTCGCCGAGGACGGCCGGGGTGGTCTTGCCCGCCATGCCGTTGCCCGCGTCCACCACGACCTTCAGGCGGCGCACCCCCGTCAGGTCCACGAGCGAGCGCAGGTATGCGGCGTAGCCGGGGAGGATGTCCTCCTCCGTCACGGTGCCGGTGGTCTCGGCCGCGGGGATCTCACCGGCGTCGAGGTAGGCCTGGGCCGCGTCGCGGATCTCGAACAGCCCGGTGTCCGAGGAGACCGGCACGGCGCCGGCCTGGGCCATCTTCATGCCGTTGTACTCGGCCGGGTTGTGCGAGGCGGTGAACACCACGCCCGCGGCCTGCTTCACGCCCGCCGCGTAGTAGAGCATGTCCGTGGAGATCAGCCCCAGGGTGACGACGTCGGCGCCGCGGCGCGTGGCACCCTCGGCGAAGGCCGTCATGAACGCGGGCGAGGAGGGGCGCATGTCCCCGCCGACCAGCACGGTCTGACCGGCCAGGCCCAGCACGTCCACGAAGGCCGCGCCCACCGCGCGGACGCTCTCCGCCGTGATGGATTCGCCCACGATGCCGCGGACGTCGTACGCCTTGAAGGAGTCGTGCAGGTCGAGGGAGGGGGTCGAGGTAGTCACCCGACCGATCGTAGTGGACAGCCTGGATACAGTGAGGGCGTGCCCCCGACCACTCCGCCCCCGAGCGCGGGGCCCCCGGCCGTCCCGCCGTCGGGACCCGCGCCGGCCGCTCCCGGGGAGCCCGCGTACCGCAGGCTGCTGATCGGGCTGTTCCTGGCGGGGGTGGCCACGTTCGCCCAGCTCTACTCCCCGCAGGGCCTGCTGCCGCTCGTCAGCGACGACCTGGGCGTCCCCGCGGACCGTGCCGCCCTGCTCGTCTCCGCCAGCACACTCGGCCTCGCCGTGTCGGTGGTGCCGTGGTCCGTGGCCGGGGACCGGTGGGGCCGCCGACGCGCCATGGTGGTCTCGATGGTCTCCGCCAGTGCGTGCGCGCTCACGGGCGTCCTCGCACCCACGTTCGAGGCCATGCTGGGCCTGCGCCTGCTCGAGGGCATGGCGCATGGGGGCGTCGCGGGACTCGCCGTGGCGCTGCTGGCGGAGGAGGTGGTCCCGCACGCGGTCGCGGCTGCCGCCGGCACCTACATCGCCGGCACCACCCTCGGCGGGCTCTCCGGCCGGCTCCTCGCCCTGCCCGTCGCGGAGGCGTCCTCGTGGCGCGGCGGGATGCTGACCGTCACCGTGGTCGGGGTGCTGTGCACGGTCGGCTTCCTGGCGATCACGCCGCGCGCCCGGCGTTTCACGCCGTCGCCCACCTCCCCGGCGACGCTCGTGCGCATCGTGCGCGGTCACCTGCGCTCGCCGGAGCTCGTCGCCGTCTACCTGCAGGGGGCGCTGCTGATGGGCGGGTTCGTGGCGCTGTACAACTTCGTGGGGTACCGCCTGCTCGACCCGCCGTTCTCCTGGACGCCGACGGCGGCCGGCCTCGTCTTCCTCGCCTATCTCGCGGGCACGTGGTCGTCGCCGCGCGCGGGTCGGCTGGCCGCGCGGGTGGGACGGCTGCCCGTCCTGGCCGGCGCGACGGCGGCCATGGCGGCGGGCGTCGCCCTCACGTCGGTGCCGCATCCGGCGGTGCTGGTGCCCGCCCTCGTGCTCGTGACGGGCGCGTTCTTCGCCGCCCACGCCGTCGCCTCCGCGTGGTCCGGGACGGCCGCCCCCACGGGCCGCGCCCAGTCGACCTCCCTGTACAACTTCGCGTACTACGCCGGCTCGAGTCTCTTCGGCTGGCTGGGCGGCGTGTTCCACGAGTCCCACGGGTGGCCGGGGACGGTGCTGATGGTCCTGGCCCTGGTGCTGACCGCCCTGGCGAGCGCCGTCGTCGTGCTGCGCGGACGCGGGACGGCCCCGGCGCGCTGAGCCGGGGCCGTCATGGGGGCGGGTGTGAGCGGGCCGCCCGGCGGGTCACCAGCCGAGGTTCTCGGCATCCGTGCCGGTGGCGGACCGGGCCTGGTCGCGCCAGGCGGCGAGGACCTCCGGGTCCTGCAGCTCGAGCCACGCGATCATCTGCTGGTAGGTCACGCAGTAGGTGTCCTCCTCGACGCACACCTCGCGCATGACCTTCTCCACAGCCGGGTTGAACGCGTTGAGACCCCAGTCGTTGAAGTGGTTGCCGAACACCAGCGGGGCGCGGTTGCCCGCGAACGCCGAGTCGTACATGTAGCGGTAGGTGCGGTACTGGAAGTCGGTGAGTCGGGCGACGTCCTCCGGGATGTCCTTGCCGCCGTTGCCGGAGATCCAGAAGTTGTAGTCCATCGCCATCACGAACGGGCTGGCCGCGTCCTTCTCGGCGAGCACGGGGGACCAGGTCATCGGCATCTCGAACTCCCAGATCCCGTCCTCCTGGTAGGGCCAGGCGACGCCGGAGGCGGCCGCGGCACGCGACGTGTCGTACTCGAGTCCGTTGTCCTTCCACATCGGGACGAGCTGGTCCCACTCCCCGTCGAGGCAGGGCAGGCGTCCGCCCTTGACGTCGTCGGGGGTGACCTCCAGCGCCGGCAGGGAGCTGCCCGGGTTGTAGGCGCCGGGGTCGGAGAGGATGTCCGTGAACGAGCCGTACTCCTGCTTCCATTCGGCCGTGGACCACTGGTCTGCGCCGTACCTCGTGGGCGCGCACAGGTGGCCCGCGTAGTGGGTGCCGATCTCGTGGCCGGCGGCGTGGGCCGTGTTGATGTTCTCGATGCGCTGCGCCACCTCGGCCTCGTCGCCGCCGAACTCCGTGCCCACGTAGCCGGGCTCGTTGCCGGGCGCCGTGTAGTTCTCCCGGTTGGCGGTCTCGATGAGGTTGATCGCGGACTGGAACACCGTGAACTTCGCGTCGGAGTCCGCCGCCGCGTCCAGGAAGGTCTTCCAGCGCACATCCTGACGGCCGCCGTCGAAGGAGAAGAGGACGAACTGCGGCGGGCGCTCCTCCGCCGTGAAGGCCCGCATCGGCACGCCCTCGTGGGAGCGGGCGGCCAGGGGGAGCGCGGGGTCCGCGGGGTCCGCGGCGGCCGACGGCGAGCCCTCACCGGACGACGCCGCAGCCTGCGAGGAGGCCGCATCCGAGGACCGTCCCTGCGACGACGAGGCCTCCGAGCCGTCCGCAGATGCGGGCGACGAGACGGCAGCGTCCGTGGAGCCCGAGGACCCGGCCGCCGTCCCCTCGTCCCCCTGCGGGGCGGCACAGCCGGCCAGCACGAGGGCCAGGGCCACCGACGTCCCCCACCAGCGGCGTCGCCGGGGCGAGGGGGTGTCGACGGTGCGGGCGGACGGGCGGGGAAAGGACATGCGGTCTCCTGGCTCGGTCGAGTGGCGGGCGGAGTGTCTCCTCCCTGGCCGCCGTGACCAGACACGGAGAACTCCACGTTCCACCGTAGGCGAGGCCCTCGGTGGCTCTGGGGCCCCGGCAGAACTGTGACCAGGTTGTGATGTGGCGCCGCGGCCGCCGGCATGGCCCTCGCGGGCCACACCTAGACTGGAGGCATGGAATATCTCGTCCCTGTCCTCGCGGTGGTCGTCATCGGCGCCCTCGCGTTCGCCGCCGCCCGGTGGATGTCGGCCGGTCGAGCGCGTCAGGCGGCGGACCAGCGCACGCCGTCCGGTCGCGGGCTGGACATCGGACCGGAGCGGGCGCGTCTGGCAGCGGGGCTGCTGGACGAGGACGCCCATCGGCGCGTGTACGGGCACATCGCCCAGAGCCGCGTGATGGAGGCCGTGCGCGACTACCGCGCCCACACGGGACGCGGCCTGAAGGACGCCGTCATGGACGTGCAGTCCCTCGCCGTGCATCCGCAGGTCTACTCCGAGCCGGTGCAGGAACCGGACGCCACGTCCGCCGGAGCCGCGGGGCCCGTTCCCGGCGGCCATGGGGAGCCCCACCGGGACGACGCGGCCCCGGCCGACACCCCCGGGCCGAAGCGGCCCGGACAGGATTCGAGCGGGCGGGGGGAGCCGGACGCCCAGACGCCCGATCGCGAGACCTCTGACGCCGTGGCCGAGGACGACGCCCGGCAGGACAGCGACCACGCCTCGGCCGCGCCGCGTCCGACGGCGCCGTCCGCCGACGAGTTGACGACCCTGACCGTCCCGGCCGAGTGGACCGCCGCCCCCGCTGAGGAGGAGCTCCCCTTCGAGGTCGAGGTGATGCGGGGGACGGAGTCCGTCCGGCTCTCCTCGCGGGACCTGCCGCCGTGGCTGCGCGACCAGCTCGCCGCCATGGTGCGGGACGGCAACCTCGAGTCCGCCGCCGTCCAGCTGTCCAGCCACTCGGAGCTCTCCGTGCCGGAGGCGTACGAGCTGCTGCGCCGCATGCGCGAGCGTCGCGGGGAGGGCTAGTCACCAGCCGGTCGGTATGTCAGGTCCCCGCGTACAGACGCGAAGAGGGCCGGAATCGCGTGGATTCCGGCCCTCTCTGGCGGAGACGGGGGGATTTGAACCCCCGGCCCAACTTTCGTCGAGCCCTTCATTAGCAGTGAAGTCCATTCGGCCGCTCTGGCACGTCTCCTCCATCCGGCGCGCCTCGCACGGGGCGACGCGCGGTCAGACCGGTTCAGTTTAGCGCGCCAGGCCAGGGCAGGGCAAAGGAGCGGCGTGCTCACGGACGGATCACCATCGCGCACGAGCGGGGCCCCGGATCCATGGATCCGGGGCCCCGCGTGATCTGTCAGCCGTCCGGCCTGAGGCCGGCGCGTCTGGTCAGATCAGATGCGATCCTTGCGGCCGTCGAGGTCGCGATCGGTGGCGTCGCCGTCGATCTTGACGTCCTCGTGGCGGACCTCCTCGCTCACGGTCTCGGTGTCCTGCACCTGGCGCTTGCCCAGGGAGACCTTCTCGGCCTCCACGGTCTTGTTGACGACCGGGGTCTCCTCGTAGGTGGTCACCTCGACGTCGCCGTCGCGGCCGGCGGTGCGGGCCTCGGCGGAGTTCGGATCGACGGACTCGCGCTCCACCACGACCTCCTCGCGGGTGACGGGCACCTCGACGGTCTCGGTGGTGGTGTAGGCCTGCTTGCGCAGACGGACGCGGCCGGTGGCGCGGCGCTCGGTGCCGACGTTCAGGTGCTCGTCCTTGACGACGACGGAGTCGGCGTCGGTCACGTCGCGGCGGTCGCCGTCCACGACGGCCTCGTCGCGACGGTCGGCCACGCCAGCCACACCCGCAGTGCCGGCCACGCCGGCGGTGCCGGCATCGGTGCGCACGTCGTCACGACGCTCGTCGCCGTCGTGATCCACGGCGGGGTACTCCACGACGGAGTACTCCAGGGAGTAGTACTCGTAGATGCGCTGCTCCTCCTCGGGGGTCAGCGAGCCGTCGGCGTCCACGTTCGGGGCGTCCTTCACGAAGGACTTCTCGAAAGGCACCGTGATGCCGTCGGCGGTGATCTGGGCCTGCTGCAGCGGGACGAAGGTCTCGCGGGCGCCGAACAGGCCGGTCTTCACCGTGATGAAGGTGGGCTCGTTGGTGACGTCGTCGAGGTAGACCTGACCGACGGAGCCGATCTTGTCGCCGTCGGTGGCGAAGACGGTAGAGTTCTGCAGCTGGTCGAGAGCGTTGCGGTCCATGAGGAATTCTCCTTCTGAATTGGTGTTTTGTTGCCTTACGCTCATTCACAATTCCCCATGGGCCCGAGTGGCGTCAACCATCGGCCCCCCAGATTCCCAATTCCCAGACTTCTCCCAGAATCTCGACGTGATCCGCATGATTCCGCGGATTCTTCGTCCGGGCCTGCTGTGGATCCTGGGGGATCGGTGGGAGTGTGGCGCATGCGGTCCGCGACTCTTGACGGCCACCGATACTGTGTGGAATACGCGCGCTGCAGGCGTGAAAACGATCCCGAGGAGAGTGGAGGCCCCATGTCCGAGCCCCTGGTGGCCGATCGCCGCCTCGCAGTGGTGGGAGCCGGCCCCCGCGGCGTCATGCTGCTGGAGCGGATCCTCGCCCGACTCGAGGGCGCGGCCCCGGACGCACACCCCCGGCGGCTGCGCATCGACGTCGTGGACCCCTATCCGCCCGGGCCAGGGCGGGTGTGGCGCACGGACCAGTCCGAGCTGTACCTCATGAACACCCCTGCGTTCTTCCCGACCGCGTGCGCCGCCGACAACCCCGGTCTGCGCCCCTCCACCGCCGCCCAGACCTTCGACCAGTGGCGTCGCGTGCACCCGGAGGCCAGCCTCGGCGTGCGCCGCCACCAGTACCCGGCGCGGGCGGTCTACGGGCGCTACCTCCGGCACCTGTACAAGGACGTCGTGGCGGGGCTGCGCACCCGTCCCGAGGTCGTCGAGGTCGTCGAGCACCGCGCCGAGGCCACCGCCCTGCACCCCCGGCCCGACGGCGGCGCCCGCCTGGAGCTGCGGGACGCCGACGGCGCGGTCTCCGTGCTCGACGCGGACGCCGTCGTGCTCTGCCTGGGCCATCAGCCTGCGGAGCTCAGCCCCGGCCAGAACCGGATGGCCGCCGCCGCGCGGGGCCGGGACGAGCTGCACTACCAGGGCCCGCAGATCCCCTCGGACGTGGAATGGGAGACCGTGGAGGCCGGGGCGGACGTCCTCGTGCGGGGCATGGGCCTGAACGCGTTCGACCTGCTGGCCCAGCTCACCCAGGGCCGGGGCGGGGTGTACCGCCGCACCGGCGACGGACCCGGCCGGGCCCTGCGGTACGAGCCGTCGGGGGACGAGCCGCGCCTGCACCTGATGTCCCGCCGCGGCATCCCGTACCTGCCCAAGGCCGAGGTGGACGCCTTCGTGCCCCGCGGCGTCACCCTCAGCTACCTCTCCGACGCCGCCGTGGACGCCCTCACCGCCCGGCACGGGGCCCTGGACCTCGCCGAGCACCTCTGGCCGCTGCTGCACCGCGACGTGGTCCGGCACTACTACGCCACGCTCGTCCGGGCCCAGCCCGAGATCCTCGGCGGGCCCGTCGAGGCGCGCCGGTTCCTCGGGGAGCTCGTCGGCCAGCTCGAGGAGGCCGGCCGCGGCGCCCCCGTGACCTCCGCGCACGCCGAGGAGCTCCTCCAGCGGTACGCCCCCGGGCGCCGCTTCCTCGACATCCTGGCCTATGGGTCCCCGTTCGAGGACGCCGTGTTCGCCTCCCATGAGGACTATCAGCGGGCCGTCGCGGACCTCATGGAGCAGGCCTGCGTGGAGGCCGCCCTCGGGGAGGAGTCCCCGTTCATGATGGCCGTCGGCGCGCTCCATGCCGGCCGACTGCGGATCAAGGCGTGGATCGCCGAGGGCCGGATCGCCGAGGCCTCCCGCATCCGGGACGTCCAGGGCTGGTTCGAGCCGCTGGTCGAGGGCCTCGCCTCCGGCCCGCCCCTGTGGCGCGTGGAGCAGATGCTCGCGGTGCACCGGGCCGGCCTGCTCACCTGGGCCGGCCCCGCGCCCGTGGTCGAGGCCGAGGAACACGCATTCACCGCCCACAGCCCCCAGGTGGGAGCGCAGGACTCGCTGGGGCCCGCCGTCGTCGAGGGGGCCTGGCTGGTGGAGGCGATGATGCCGCCCAACCGCGTGCAGGCCGCCGCCTCCCCGCTGGTCCGTCAGATGCTGGCGGACGGCGTCGCCGCGGCCGGGACGTGGGAGGACGAGGAGGGTGTGCGCGTGCCCGCCACCGGCTTCGACGTCACGGCCCGCCCGTACCGGCTGCGGGCCGCGGACGGCACGGTCCACGCGGACGTGTTCGTGCTGGGCCTGCAGCTCTCCGGCGTGCAGTGGGGCACCGCGATCGCGGCCGAGGCCGGGGCCGATCCGACCGGACGTGCCCTCTTCCTCGCCGACGCCGACGCCGCCGCGGCGGCCGTGCTCGCCGGCTGAGCCCCCACGACGACGGCGGGGCCGCCCGGGTGGCTCCCGGACGGCCCCGCCGTCGTCATGCCGGGTGTGGCGCCCCGCGTCCCGTCAGGGACGGACCGGCCCGCGGCCCTTGCCCGGGTGCTCCGGGCCGTGGCCCTTGCCCGGGTGGTCGCCGCCGTGACCCGGGGTCGCGCCGACGCAGCGCAGCCACTCGCGCACGGAGTTCGCGGGCTTGCCCGGCACGCCGCGCGGATCGGTCACACCGTCGCAGGTCTCGCCCGGGGAGGGCTCCGGCTCCGGGGTCGGCTCGGTCACGGGCGCGTCGAGCTGGAGGCCCACCAGGATCGGGTTGTGGTCCGAGGACCGCCACTGGTCCGCGGAGTACAGGTCCTCGGCCACGTAGTTGTGGCGCGAGTACTCCAGTGCCACGGATTCGTTCGCGTTGATCATCCAGATGTCCTGGCCGGTGATCGCCGCCGCCGCCGACGGCGAGGCGTAGATCCCGTCCAGGCTGCCGACGGCGCCGCCGAACGCGTACGAGTACTCGCCCGTGAGCGCGCCCTGCGAGACGTACCCGGCCGCCTCGAGCACGCGGATCGGGTCCTCCTTCTCGTACGCGTTGAAGTCACCCATGAGCAGGACGCGGTCGGTGCCGGTCTCGGCCTTCATGCGCTCGGCGAAGGCCACGAGGGCCTCGGCCTGGCCCACGCGGTCCGCGTTGTATGCGCCCTGGCCGTCGCCCGCGTCCACGTTGCCCCCGGTCGCACCGGAGCCGCCCTTGGACTTGAAGTGGTTGGTGATCGCCACGAAGTCGGTGCCGGCCGCCCCCTCGGACGTGCCGTCGGCGGCGCGGAACAGCTGGGCCATCGGCTCGCGGGCGTTGTCGAAGTTCGTCTGGTCGTCGAGGATCACCGACTCGCCCACCGGGGTGACCTCGGCCGGCTGGTAGATGAACGCGGAGCGGATGACGTCCTCGTCCGCGAGCGCGGGACGCGCGGTCGGGGAGGCCACGTAGGCCCAGCGCTGCTCGCCGGCCTGCGCGTTGAGGGCCTCCACGAGGTGGGCCAGCGCGTGGTCCCGGTCGAGGCCGAACTTCTCGGAGTTCTCGATCTCCTCGAGCGCGACCACCGAGGTGTCGAGGCCGTTGATCGCGGCCGCGATCTTCTCCTGCTGGCGGGCGAACGCCTCGGGGGTGTAGGCGCCGCGCGGCAGGCAGCCGTTCGTGGTGACGGGGTTGCCGGCGCGGTCGCGGTAGGCGCTGCAGCCGGCCACGTCCTGGCCCAGGGTCGTGAAGTAGTTGAGCACGTTGAAGCTGCCGACGGTGACGTTGCCGCCGACCGCCTCGGGGGCGGCCTCGCCCGGGCGGGTGTCCTCGATCGTCACGGGCTGGAGGGCGGCCGCCGTGGCGTCGGTGAGGTGGCCCAGCGGCTGGAAGGACCACGCGTCGAAGCGCCAGTCGAGGATGACTCCGGTGGTGAACTCCAGGCCCGCGCCCACGCGCACCGGCTGGTCCGCGTCCAGGTACGGCAGCGGGTTCTGGTTGCCCGGTGAGCGCATGAAGTTCGTGGTGGCCCCGTCGTCGAGCACGATCAGCTGCTGGGCGTTGGCGGCCGCGACGGCCTGGGCCTCGGCGCCGGGCCGGGCCACCGACGTCGGGTTGTCCAGCGGCGTGGTGCCGGGGACGACGCCGAGGGAGCCGTACTGGTTGAGGGAGTAGTTGTCCGTGACCGTCCAGTCGCCCTGCGGGGCGAGGACCATGCCCTCGAGCGCCTCACGGTCGGCCTCCTCCAGCGGGAACTCCACCGGCGTGGGGGCCACGGCGCCGGGCTCGGCGACCGGCAGCACGCCGCCGGCGGCGACCTTGATCTGCGTGAGGCCGTAGTGCTCGGCCGCTTCGCCCGTGACCTGGACGTGGTCGCCGAGCGTCACGGAGCCGACCGTGTCCGGCGAGTACACGAACACGCCGTCGGAGGCGCCCGGGGTGGCGTCGGGGGTGTCGCCGCCGGTGCCGGCGGTCTGGATGTAGTAGCCGTCGTAGCCGCCCGTGGAGTACACGGCGGTGACGACGCCGGTGGTGGTCACCTGGCGCCCGGCGTACGGGGTGGCCGTGCCGGTGCCCTGGAGCTGGGCGATGGTGATCCGCTCGGCCGGGGTCGGCTGCGGCTCGGGCTCCGGGGTCGGCTCGCCGCCGGTGGCGGCGGCGTTGGTCGGGGTGACCTGGTCGGTGACGGTGAAGTCGGCGCTGTTGTCGTCCGTGTCCACGCCGTTCGTGCGGGTGAGGGACTTCGGGTCCGAGTTGGCCGAGGGGGCGCCGGCGGCCGCCGTTTCGAAGGTGTTCGTGGCGCCGTAGCCGAGCACGTCCGCGACGCCCGGCACCTGGCCGGTCACCACGGAGCCGACCGGCAGGTCCGTCACGGTGCCCGCCTGGCGTGCGAGCACGATCGTGCCCTTGGTGCCCGCGGGGTTGAACGCCCCGCCGGCCACGAGGTCCGCCTGCGGCAGGGCGACGCCCGCGGTGCCGTTGGAGCCGCCGGAGACCAGGAAGTGGCCCTTCGCGGGCACCGTGCCGGACAGCGCGACCGTGCCCTGGGTCGCGGCCGTGCCGGCGGCGGAGCGGTACTGCAGGGACCAGCCGTCGAGGCTGATCGGCTGGTCGGTGGGGTTGTAGAGCTCCACGAACTTGTGGGTGTACACGGCGTTCGCGGAGCCGCCGTTGGTGTACGCCTCGTTGATGACGAGGGAGTCGCCGGCCGGGCTGGCCTGGGAGGGCAGGGCCACGGCGGGGGCGAGCAGGGCCAGGGCGGCGGTGGTCACCGCGGTGCGCGCGGCGAAGCGGGGCAGGGGGGTCATGTCGTCCTCGGTCTCGTTCTCGATGGGTCAGCGCGGCAGGCCCGCGGCGGTCAGCCAGGCATGGGCGGAGAAGACGGGGTGCGTGGCGGCGCCGCGCTGCACGCCGCGGCCCTTGCCCGGGTGGTCCTCGCCCTTCACGCGGCCCTTGCCCGGGTGGTCGGCGCCCTTGTCATGGCCCTTGCCATGACCCTTGCCCGGGTGGGTCGGGGCGGGCTGCTCCGGCTCGGTGGGGGACGGGGCCGCGGTGACCTCGAGGGCATGGCGCACCACGGTCGTGCTGCCGTCGGCGTAGCGCACGGTCATCACGAGCTCGCCCGTGCCCGCCGCGGCGGGGGCGGTGATCCCGGAGAGCGTGACGGTCTCGGAGCCCGCGGGGACGGCCACGGTGCCCAGGGCGGTCTCGGTGCCGTCGGCCGTGCGGAAGGCGACGTCGACCGCGGTCGCCGCGGGGGCGCCGTCGGAGTCCACCACGAGGTCCCCGAGGGTCAGGCCGACGGCCTGCCCGGCCTCGACCGAGGCGGGGGCGTCGGTGACCGGCACGCCGTTCTTGCCGAAGTCCGGGGCGACGGCGCCGTGGGCCGCGTCCTGGGCGCGGGCGTAGTCCGTGATCGCCTGGGAGTCCAACAGGCCCATGTTCACGAAGTTCTGGCGGCCGGTCGCGAAGGCGGTGTAGCCGTCGGGGGCCTTGGTCGGGTCCCCGAGCGTCGTCCAGGTGTCGTCGGCCAGGAACGACTGGCTGGCCACCGTGTACATGCGGTCCGCCTGGAGCGGCTCGCCGTCGATCCACACGCCGGTCACCTTGTCCCCCTGCGGGCGGGACTCGTCGTAGGTCCAGGTCAGCTCCTCGGACCAGCCGAGGGTGAACTTGCGCACGTCGTTCCGCCAGTTCTCCTCGAGGGCCAGCTTGATGGAGGAGCCCGGGATGTCGAAGTAGGTGATGGTGTTGCCGAACGGCGCCATGTCGAGCAGCTCGCCCAGGGTGAGGCGACCGACGAGGTCGGCCGGCTTGGCCGGGAACGCGCCGCCGTCGGTGAAGCGGTCCGTCAGCAGCTCGGAGCGCAGGCCGCCGGGGTTGGTCACGCCGAGGTCCACCTCGGGGTTCGCCTGCTCGGCGGCGTGCTTGACGGCGTCGCCCACCCAGGTGCCCAGGGTGGTCTCGGCGGCGCGCGTGCCGCCGGCCTTCCAGGAGCCGCCGGCGTCGATGAGCTTCTGGTAGTCGGTGGTGATGGAGGCGGACAGGTCGGCCACGACCTCGCCCTGCAGGTCCTCGAAGACCGCGACGGCCTCCTGCTCGATCGCGTACACCTGGGCGGTGACGGGGGATTCCGCGGCGGCCTCGGCGGGGGCCTGCGTGGACCGGGCCAGCAGGCGCGGGGTGAGCCCGGTGACCTCGCCGTCGGCGCCCACGGTCAGCTCGACGGCGGCCAGGTGGCTGCCGGAGGCGCCCGCCTGGATCACGGGGCGGTGGGCGCCGCCGGCCGTGGTGTCGTACTGGTAGAGCTGGTGGGTGTGGGCGTTGAAGATGACGTCCACGGCGGAGGAGGTCTCGCCGACGATGCGGTCGAACTCGGCCCGGGCCGCCCGCTCGGCGGCCAGCTCGCCCGCCCCGGCGGCGCCGTCGTGGTACGAGGCCACGATCACGTCGGCGGCGTCCTGGGCCTCCAGCTCGTCCGCGACCGCGTTCACGGCGGCGACCTCGTCGAGGACCTCGTTGCCCTTCAGGCCCGCGCCGGTGGTGGTCGCGTACAGCTCGTTGGGGGAGGCGCCGATGACCGCGACGCGCACGCCGTCGACGTCGAAGACGGCGTGCGAGGTGAGGACGGGCTCCTTGCTCGTCGGGTCCACCAGGTTGGCGGAGAGCACCGGGAACTGGGCCCGGGACTCCACACGGCCCTGCAGGTCGTCCAGGCCCTTGTCGAACTCGTGGTTGCCGGCGGTCAGCGAGGCCAGGCCGAGCGCGTTCATCACGTCGATCGTCGGGTTGTCCTGCTGCACGTTGGACACGGACTTCGAGCCACCGATCAGGTCGCCGGCGCTGGTCAGCAGCGTGGAGCCGGCACCGTGCTCGGCCTCGAACGCGGTGCGGTAGTCCTCCACGGTGTCCGCGAACTGCGTGCCGATGTAGTCCGCGGACAGCGCGCCGTGGAAGTCGTTGAAGGACAGGATCGAGATGGTGGTCTCGTCCGCGGCGGCCGTCTCGACGGCGAGGGCGGGCGCCGCGCTCGCGGGCGCGAGGACGAGGACGGTGCAGGCGGCCGTGGTGACGGCACGGCGGCGGAACAGGCTGGGCATGGCTCTCCCCGGGATGCGTGATGACAGAGGTGCGCCGCCGGTGGACGGCGGGGTGACGCGCGGAGTCCATCACATCCAGGTGGCCTCCAGGTGAACGAGAGGCGGGGGGGGGGGGGGGGGGGGGGGGGGGGGGGGGGGGGGGGGGGGGGGGGGGGGGGGGGGGGGGGG
>NZ_JBHNYP010000037.1:0-16547 GCF_054960655.1 Micrococcus sp. PSi08
GTGGGTGCGCCGGACGCGCGAACTCCTGATGCTTTCGTTCGGGAAACGGCGCTCCCCAGCGCACTGTTGTTCAGAGAACGGCGCTGAGGACCGGGTCGCGTGGACGCGGTCGCGAGCCCCAGGCCCCCAGCATGTACTCCAGCTGCCGGGGCTCTCGCTCGACGATGCCCAGGTTGAACCCGTCGCAGGGCAGCGCGGTCACTGATCCTGGCCCGTAGGTTCCGCTGCAAGGACACCGATGATGGTCGCGTCTCTGATGTGCCGGATGTCGTCCCCGTCCGTCGATGACTCGGTGATCCAGGTCTTGTGCGCTTGGGAGATGGCGTCGGCGTAGTTGCGGGCCTGGCGAGCGTTGGCGCGGGACTCCGGCGGCAGTCCGGCGTATCCCTGCGCGACGGCGGACCGGAGCACGGTCTCGTCAAACGACCAGGTCCGACGCAGGGTGCGCACCACGATCTCCGCGATATCGTCGGGGCTGTAGTCCGGGAACTCGATATTGTGCGGTACTCGGGATGCCAACCCCGGGTTGAGGGAGAGGAACTGCGCCATGCGGTCGGTGTACCCCGCGAAGATCGCGATGAAGGAATGACGATCGTCCTCCAGGCGTGTTATGAGGGTCTCCACGGCGACTTTGCCGAAGTCGTTCGAGCTGTCCGGCATGTCCAGCTGATAGGCCTCATCCACGAACAGCACACCACCGCGTGCCTCGTCCAGAAGGAGACCGGTGCGTTCTTCGGTGTGACCGATGTAGCGGCCGACCATTCGCTCCCGACTGGCTTCGACCACCTGGGGAGTAGACAGGATGCCGAGGCGATGGAAGAGCTTCCCGACCAGGCGGGCGACGGTCGTCTTGCCGGTTCCCGGGCTGCCGGCGAACACCATGTGATACGTGGGGCGCGGCAGGTCGACGCCGGCGTCCCGCAAGCGCTCGTCCGCCTCTGCTTGGGCCACCAGCCCGCGCACCCAGGCCTTGACGGTCTCGAGCCCAACCATCTCGTCCAGCTCCACCAGTAGGTGGTCGACGCCGGTGTCGTCTTCCGTAGATCGGCCCAGCAGAGCATGCAGGTCCGCTGGGTCGACTTGGGTGAGCCGTTCGTCTTCGACCCCCACCATGTCCTCGGCCGCTCCCGACTCGGCCATGACGCGATGGGCCATGTGCCGGGCGAGTCTGTCGTTGAGATTACGGACCCAGCGGCCGTTGCTGCGATCCCCCGAGGACCGGTGCGCCTCCGCCACGGTGCGCCGGTAGGCGTCGGGATCCACGGTGAAGCCGTCGTCCGCCAGGGCGGCGAGGCCCATCTGGACGAGCTCGGCTGTGCTGTAGTCCTCGAAGTCGAAGCGCAAGGGCACACGCGAGCGCAGCCCCGGGTTGGCTTTGAAGAATGCGTGCATCTGCTCCGGATAGCCCGCGAGGATCACCATGAACTCGTCTCGGTGGTTCTCCATGAAGGCCAGCAGGGTTGCGATCGCCTCACGGCCAAAGTCCTGGGGCCCTCCTTCCGCGAGTGTGTAGGCCTCGTCGATGAAGAGGATGCCGCCCAAAGCGGACTCCAGGATCCTCCGGGTCTTCGGTCCAGTGCCGCCGATGTGCTCAGAGACCAGGTCCTCACGGGTGACCTCGACGAAGACGTCCGAGGACAGCACACCTGCCTGATGTAGTGCGCGGCCCAGCAGCCGGGCCACCGTGGTCTTGCCGGTGCCGGGGTTGCCGAGGAACTGGCTGTGCAGGGTCTGCCGCCGGACGGCGAAGCCGCGCTGTCGGCGTGCCTCGGCGAAGCGGACCTCCGCGATGAACGTCTGCACCTGGTTCTTGACGTCGGCCAGCCCGGTGAGGGCGCTCAGCTGAGCCATGGGGTCGCAGTTAGTGTCCGCCAGATCTGCCCCGTCGTGGCCACGCCCGGCGGAGGGTTCCCTGTCACCTGTGCTGTTCTCGCCTGGGTGCTCGACCAGGGTGGCATCCGCTGTGGCTGTCTGTGAGGGCTCCTCCGCCGTGGCGATGGCATCTTCGGGAATGCTGTGCAACGCCGTGTCGGTGGTGATGAGGTGAAGCGCGTGGGGTGCTGAGCTCACGTGGGCGATCTGAAGGGAGCCGGCGACGAACACCTCGCACGGTTCCTCGACGCACAGATCCGCGATGGTGCCGCGGCCGCCTTCCTCGACGGCGAGGGCGCGCAGGTGCGGGGTGGTCGGGGGGATACGGAGGGTGCCGAGGCTCAGGGCTTCACCGGATCCCAAGACATAGAGCTGGTTCGCCGTGCAATCGGTCAGGGTGGCGCGTGCGGAGGACTCAAGACGAACGATGCCGAAGGTGGAGTCCTCGGCCACGATCACGCCGCCCTGCGTGCCCAGCACGTCGGCAAGGTAGGACGTGGGTTCGGAGACGACCCGCACCTCGTTGAGTGTGAGCCGCCCACCGGAGGAGCACAGTGGAGAGAATACTTCCGCTTTGGTGGGGTCCACCAGGACACCAGTGAGCGTGGCGTTGCCGCCGGCGTGCACATTCACGGCGTTCCCGGTAGACGGTGTCACAAGTAGCATGTTCTCGAGGCGGACGGTGGCACCGTTCGGGATGCCGACAGCGCCGTGGAGGCGGATGCGGTCAGCGCGCCCCGTGCCGCGGATGTGGCAGTTCAGCATGATCGCAGGATCAGGGAGGTGGAAGTCCCCCTCCTCGAGCACCAGCGTGTCACCGGGGCGGAGCTGGTCCTGGACGGTTGTAAAGTCTGCGCCCTGGGCGGCCGTCCACATCACCGCCCGGGGCTTGGCTTCCTCCTGGCGGCGGGCCTCCGCCTGAGCTTCAGCGGCCGCCTGGCGTGCGGCTTCGCCTGTGGCAGCAGCCTCAGCAGCCGCTTCCTCGGCACGACGGCGGGCTGCCGCCTCCTCGCGCTGTCGACGTTCCGCGACCTCCTGTTCCGCCTTCTGCCGATCGATGTCGGTCACGCGCACAGTGTCCGGCGGTATCTGGACGTGCGACCCGCCTGAGGTCATCACGTGCACGTCGACATCGCTTGACGTGGAGACCTCGGCGACATCTAGAGCGCTGTCCTCGAGGGACAGCTCGAGGTACGTGATATCGGTGGTGAGCCGCTCGGCCTTCAGCACACTGAAGGCGGTCAAGACGAGCCCGCGCATGCCTTCTGCCGGGGCCAGGCACAGGGTGCCGCGGGCGTGGACCTTGCTGGCAGCGGAGAGATGGAAGGCCCCGTGGGTGGAATCAACGGTGGTCACTGTTGAAGCCACGGCGTTGACGGTGCCGGTGGTGGAGTCTTCGAAGGTCGCGGTGCCCTGTCCCTCCACGTAGAGGGCACAGCCCCCGGGACCCTGGTCGAGGGTCGAACGACGCACCGTCACCGCGCCACCCTCCGAGTACACGGCGGGAAACTGGCCGGTGGGCTCAGGCTGGATGGCGGTGTAGAGGAAGACGGCGGAGGCTGTGGGGCCGTGCAGACGTACGGCGTTGTGGAAGTGCGGCGCCTGCAGCGTCAGATTCTCTACGGAGATTTGGCCGTGCACATCCAGCTGGGTCACGAGGATGACGTCCTCGGGGCGAGATCCGGCCCCGATGATCCGTAGGTTTCCGACCGGAATGCTCTCGAACTCCGCGTAGGTTCCGGGGGTGAGCGCGATCGTCGCTCCGGGGGAGGCCTTGTCCAGCGCCTGCTGGAAGGTGAGACCGAAGAGTCCGTCATGGACGCGCAGAATGGACACCGGCACTCCTCGGATCTCAGGCGATGGATTCTCGGCTCAGCATAGCCGCTGGCTGGGCTGTGAAACCGGTATCAGTAGGGGAACCCGCGCAGCTGCAGGGCGGGGGGTTCTCTCCATCAGTGACCCCGGGTCTTAGCGTCCCGAGCGCCAGATCTTCGCCATCTTCTCCGCCGCCGCGGGGTCCACCGAGGCCCCCAGAAGCTGTCCATGCGGGGTCGGGGCAAGTCGCCGTTCGCGGTGGAACAGCTCAGAGTGGTTGATGTCCTGCACGCCGCGGTTCCACAGGTGCAGTTTGGACTCGTAGGTGAAGCTGCCCCTCATGGATGCCAGCCGCTGGGGGTCGGTGACCCAGGCGTACTTGGACGAGTCGTTGAGCTGGTGATCGACAGCGCGTGTGACGGCGGCGGCGACCCAGTCGGCGAACTGCACGTTGGAGCTCAGCGAACTGTCCACGTGCATGGGCGGTTCCACGATGCACCGCATCTCCGGAAAGTCGCCGGCTCGGCTGAAGATGTGGGCATACATCGATGCAACGCGTTCGACTCGCGTCTTCTCATTGATTTGATCGATGATCACCATGAGGTTATGTCCGTGATGGTGGGCATGGCGGGCCAGACGGTTCAGAGTCTCTCGCATGGCGTCGGCTTCGCGTTTCTCGACGTCGAGGCCGATCTGCTTGGGCGTCCCACGCTGCTTCTCGTCGGCGTAGTAGAACAGCTTGCCGGCGTGGTCGGCGACGACGGACCGCACGAGCGCATCGAACACGCGGAGCTGCTGCGGAAAGCGCGCGGGGGTATCCGGCCGGAACAGATTGGCCCCCTTGAACTCCCACCGTCCGGGGTGTTTCGCTCGGTCGATCTCCGAGGCGAACAGCTGACGCTTCAGTGCGGTGAACTTCGCTCCAAAGCCTCGTGCGGCAGACTCCGGCATGACGAATCCGGCATAACCGAAGGCTGGGCTTGTCCGGAAGCGAGGATGGTCCGGGCCGACGTAGGCGCCCGGCTCGCCGATCTCGTCGATGTACGCCAGCAGCATCTGACCATTGTGCAGGGCACAGCGGACACTGCAGACAAGCGCAGAGGCCCACGCAAGCGTGGGCCTCTCGAATTGGTGCTCGGGGCACTGTCTCAGCCCTAGCTACCACACGCGAGCGTACTCGCGCGCGCAGAGCATAGGCAAGTGTGGTTGTGTATGATCCGTCGCCCTGTCGGGTCGCTGCGGGGTCGGAATGGGTCCCGTCCAGCGGCCCGCCCCCACCATTCGAAGGACCCCATGACCACCCCCGCCACGCGCGGCGCTGCCTCGGCGCCCCACCGCTCTCCCCAGAACCTCTCGAACTTCGTGTGGGGGATCGCGGATCAGCTCCGGGGCGTGTTCAAGCCGAACCAGTACGGCACGCTCGTTCTTCCGCTCACCATCCTGCGCCGCATGGAGGCGGTCATGGCCCCGCACCGGGAGTTCTTCGCGGACCTGGCGGCCAAGGGTCATCCGGACTTCGTCCTGGACAACCTGGTGGAGTCCCGCACGGGCCTGACGTTCTACAACCTCAGCCCCTTCACCCTGGACCGCATCCTGCAGGAGCCGGACCTGCTCCGCACGAACCTGCTGGCCTACGTGGACGGGTTCTCCCAGAACGTGGCGGACCTGTTCACCTACTACGAGTTCGACAAGACGGTCGCCAAGCTGGACGAGCACGACCGCCTCTTCCTGGTCCTGCAGCAGTTCGCCTCCATCGACCTCTCCCCGGACACCGTCTCCAACGCGGAGATGGGGACCCTCTTCGAGGACCTGATCCGCCGCTTCGCCGCCGCCTCCAACGAGACCGCCGGTGAGCACTTCACCCCGCGCGATGCGGTGAAGCTCCTGGTGGACCTGCTCACCGCCAACGACGACGACGTCCTCACCGGCTACCCGGTCCGCACCGTCTATGACCCCACGGCCGGCACCGGCGGCATGCTGTCCCTGTTGGACGAGCGCCTGCGCCGCATGAACCCGAACGCGGAGGTCCGCCTGTTCGGGCAGGAGCTCAATGACCAGTCCTATGCGATCTGCAAGTCCGAGCTGCTCGGCAAGGGCCAGGCCGCGGACGGCATCGCCCGCGGGGACACCCTCAAGAACGACGCCCACCTGACCGAGCGCTTCGACTACGTCCTCTCCAACCCGCCCTACGGCGGCGACTGGAAGGCCTCCCGCACCGCGGTGGAGAAGGAGATCGCCGCCGGCGGCGCCACGAACCGCTTCCCGGGTGGCACCCCCGCCATCAGCGACGGCCAGATGCTGTTCCTGCAGCTCGTCGCCTCGAAGCTCCGCCCGGTCTCGGAGGGCGGGGGACGGGCCGGCATCGTCCTCAACGGCTCCCCGCTGTTCACGGGCGGGGCCGGCTCGGGCCCGTCCGAGATCCGCCGCTGGCTGCTGGAATCAGACCTGGTGGATGCGATCGTCGCGCTGCCCACGGACATGTTCTACAACACCGGCATCGCCACCTACGTGTGGGTGCTGGACAACAACAAGTCGGCAGAGCGCCGCGGCAGGGTGCAGCTGATCGACGCCCGCACGTTCTTCACCAAGCTGCGCCGCAACGTGGGCTCGAAGAACAAGGAGCTGTCCAAGGCGGACCGCCAGCGCGTGCTGGACATCTACCGAGACTTCGACGCCCAGTCCGAGGCCAACGCCGAGTTCTCCAAGGTCCTCACCCCGCAGGACTTCGGCTACCGGGAGATCACCGTGGAGCGCCCGCTGCAGCTGCGTTTCGATGTGGAGGACGCCACCATAGCGGCGGCGCTGGCCACCAAGCCGGTGGACAAGCTTCCCGACGACGGCCGCTCGGCTCTCGAGGCCGCCCTCGCCTCCCTGCGTGGCCGGGTCTGGGACCACCAACCCACCTTCGTGCTGGACCTGAAGAAGGCGCTGAAGGAGCACGGCGTGACCGCCGGCGCTCCACTGGTGAAGGCCCTGACCGGGGCCATCGGCGTGCACAACCCCGAGGCAGAGGTGGTGACGAACAAGACGGGTGAGCCGGATCCGGACACCTCGCTGCGTGACACCGAACTGGTGCCCTTCGGTCGGGACATTCACGAGTACTTCGAAGCCGAGGTGGCCCCGCACGTGCCCGGCGCCTGGATCGACGAGTCCAAGACGAAGATCGGCTACGAGATCCCCTTCACCCGGCTCTTCTACACGTACACGCCGCCCCGCCCGCTCGAGGAGATTGACGCCGAGCTCAAGCAGCTCACCGCCGAGATCATCGAGCTGTTGAGTGAGGTGGAGCGGTGAGCAAGCAGCTGCGCCGCGTCGCTCAAGTCAATCCACCTGTTCCCGAGTTGCGTGGCTTGGGGGACGACGAGGTCACCTTCCTTCCCCTCGAAGCGGTCTGGCCGGACGGTCGGCGCCGGTACGAGTTCACCAAACCGGCCAACACGGCGGGATACACCGTCTTGCGTCGTGGCGACGTGGTGATGCCCAAGATCACTCCGACGTTCGAGGCTGGCCGCGTGTTCGTGGCTGATGACCTGCCGACAGCGGCAGGACTCGCCACGACTGAGGTGCATGTGCTCCGGCCTCGTGGAATCGAACCCAGGTATCTTGCCTACTTCCTTCGAACGCAGCCGGTCCTCAGTGAGGGAGAGACCGTCCTGCAGGGAGTGGGGAATCTGCGCCGAGTAACTGCTGAGTGGGTGTCTACTCTGTCGATCCCCGTGGACAACGAGTCAGACCAGGCACGGATCGCGGATTACCTCGACCGCGAGACCGCCACGATCGACGCCCTGATCGAGAAGCAGCACGATCTCGTCTCGGCCCTACGTGATCGTTCGTTGGCCGTGCGTGATGCGGTGTTTGGTCCTCGAGTCGGTCATGGGGAGCGACTGAAGTGGGCTATTCAGGAAATCGACGAACGTGCAGGAGAGGTGCGTCGTACTTGGGACGTGCTTTCGGTGTCGATCGCATGGGGAGTCAGCCGCAAGTCGGACCGAGGGATTCATCAGGCGTCTTCGGAGGACACCAGTCACTACAAGGTCGTGCGTCCTGGAGACGTCGTCATCAACCGTATGCGCGCGTTCCAAGGGGGACTCGGGTGTTCTGACTTTGAGGGTCTTACGAGCCCGGACTACGGCGTATTGCGAGTGCGCAACCTGAACGTTGATTCACGTTGGGTTGCGGCTGTGATGAAAACTGAGATTTTCGTCGGCGAGATGGTCAGCAGGCTTCGCGGCATCGGCACGGTCAATGGCTCCAGCGTCAGAACGCCGAGAGTTTCGCTATCCGACATCTGTGAGATTCGAGTTTTTGTCCCACCACTCGAAGTCCAGCGCGCCGACGTGGCGCGCTTCGAGTACGAAAACGCACAGATCGACGCGCTCATCGCCAAGGCGGAGCGGTTCATCGAGCTCGCGCAGGAGCGGCGGGCCGCGCTGATCACTGCTGCCGTCACCGGCCAGATCGAGATCCCCACGGAGGACTGACCGCACATGGCCATCCACAACGAGAGCGAGCTCGAGACCTACATCTGCGAGTACCTGGAGCAGCACGGCTGGCTCTACTCGGCCAACGATGCCGGCTACGACCGCAAGAACGCAATCTTCCCCGAGGACGTCCACGCCTGGCTGGCCGAGAACCAGCCGGAGGACTACGGGCGCCTTGTGAAGGCCGACGCCCCGGCCTCTGCCCAGCAAGCACAGCGGGACCAGATCACCACCCGCCTGATCGACGTGCTGAACAAGCCGCAGGACACCGGCGTCGGCGGCACCCTCAACGTGCTCCGCAAGGGCTTCAAGGTCGGCACCTCCGCCACCCTGCGCATGGCCGAGCCGCGGCCGGCCACAAACCTCAACCCGGCCGCCGTCGCCGCCTACGAGCGCATGCGGCTGCGCGTGATGCGTCAGGTGCACTTCAACCCGGCCACCAACCAGTCCGTGGACCTCGTGCTGTTCGTCAACGGCCTGCCCGTGGCCACGATCGAGCTGAAGACCGACTCCACCCAGTCCATCGGCCACGCGAAGAAGCAGTACCGGGACCGCAACCCGAAGGCCACGCCGCTGTTCGGGTTCGGCACCCGCGCCGTGGTCCACTTCGCCGTCTCCAACCGCGAGGTTTGGATGACCACCAAGCTGGCCGGGAAGGACACCTTCTTCCTGCCGTTCAACCAAGGCGACGACGGCCACGCCGGCAACCCGCTCAACCCCAACGGCTCATCGACGGCCTACCTGTGGGAGCGGATTCTCCAGCGGGACACCTGGCTCGAGATCCTCCAGAAGTTCGTCTTCCTCAAGAAGGAGACCGTGGAGGACGAGCACGGCCGCTCGCGCCGGAAGTCCACGCTGATCTTCCCGCGCTTCCACCAGTGGGAGGCCGTCACCACGATGCTCGCCGCCGTCCGTGAGGAGGGCGCCGGGGCGTCCTACCTGATCGAGCACTCCGCGGGCTCCGGCAAGACCAACACCATCGCCTGGACCGCCCACCGCCTGCTCTCCACCTACGGGGTGGACGAGCAGCGGGTGTTCGACTCGGTCATCGTGGTCACCGACCGCACCGTGCTGGACGACCAGCTTCAGGAGGCCGTCCGGCAGATCGAGCGGACCTCCGGCACCGTGGTGGCCGTGGACCGCAAGAACCTCGGGGGAGAGGCCACCAGCAAGTCCGCCCTGGTGAAGCAGACCCTGCTGCAGGGCAACCGGATCATCGTGGTGACACTGCAGACCTTCCCCGCCGTGCTCGAACTCCTCAAAGGTGACTCGACGCTCGCCGGTCGCACCTACGCAGTGATCGCGGACGAGGCGCACTCCTCCCAGACCGGCTCCGCCGCAGCCAAGCTCAAGCGCGTGCTCACCCCGGACGAGCAGGCCGACCTCGACGACGGCGGAGAGGCGGACACCGAGTCCATCCTCGCCGCCGAGGTCGCCGCCACCGGACGCCCGGAGAACATCAGCTTCTTCGCCTTCACCGCCACGCCGAAGGACAAGACCCTGCAGATGTTCGGCCGCCCCTCCGGCGAGTACGACGAGAAGGGTCAGGAGATCCCGGCATCCTTCCACCGGTACACCATGCAGCAGGCCATCGAGGAGGAGTTCATCCTCGACGTGCTGAAGAACTTCACCAACTACGACACCGCCTTCAAGCTGGCCCTGGCCGGACAGAAGGGCGAGTTCCGTCCCGAAGGCGACCGGGCCGCCGTCGGGAAGCAGACCACCGAAGTGGACCAGACCGAGGCGAGCAAGAAGCTCATGCGGTGGGTCAAGCTGCACCCGACGAACATCGCGCAGAAGGTCAAGATCATCGTGGAGCACTTCCGCGCCAACGTGGCCGGACTGCTCGATGGGCAGGCCAAGGCCATGGTGGTCACCGACTCCCGCGCCGCCGCCGTCCGGTACAAGCGTCAGATGGACCAGTACATCCAGGACATGGGGTACACGGACGTGGGCACCCTGGTGGCCTTCTCCGGCGAGATCACCGACGACGACTTCGGGCTCGAGAAGGTCACCGAGCGGTCCATGAACCCGTCCGTGACCGGCGACCTGGCCAAGGCGTTCGACGGGGACAGCTACCAGGTGATGATCGTGGCCAACAAGTACCAGACCGGTTTCGACCAGCCGAAGCTCTGCGCCCTGTACGTGGACAAGAAGCTCTCCGGCGTGCTGGCCGTGCAGACGCTGTCGCGCCTGAACCGTGCGGCACCCGGCAAGGACACCACCTATGTGCTGGACTTCGTGAACTCCGAAGATGACATCCAGGCTGCCTTCGAGCCGTACTACGCCGGCGCGAAGCTGGAGACGGTGACGGACCCGAACCTGATCCACGACCTGGGGACGAAGCTCGACGCCGCGGGTGTGTACGACTGGGACGAGGTCGACGCGTTCGTCGAGGTGTGGGTCGCGTGGAAGCCGGGGAGCGGGCAGGAGGGCCTGCAGGCTGCGCTGGAGCCCGTGGCCTACCGGTTCCGCAAGGAGCTGGCGCATGCGCGGATGAACCAGGACGAGACGCGCGTGACTGAGCTCGTGCTGACGCGCAAGGACATGCGGTCCTTCGTCAGCCTCTACGACTTCCTCTCCCAGATCTACGAGTTCGGGGACACCGAGCACTACAAGCGGGCACTGTTCCTGCGGCACCTGGTGCAGCTCGTGGGCGATCAGCCCGGCGGTGAGGAGCTGATCGACCTGAGCGATGTGCAACTGGTGAGCATCCGGCAGAAGAAGACGTCCTCGGGGGACATCGGGCTGACCGGTGGGGCCGCGCTGAAGGGGACCACCGCCGTGGGAGGCGGGCAGGCGCGTGAGAAGCAGCGCGGGCCGTTGGAGGAAGTGATCGAGAAGATCAACGAGATCTTCGCCGGCGAAGGCGTGGATGCCTCCCCGTCCCAGCAGGAGGCGTGGGTCAGTGCCCTCGTGGCGCCGCTCATGGAGGACGAGAAGCTGCTCGGGCAGGCCGGAGCGAACTCGCTGGAGCAGTTCCTGGCGAGCCCGAACCTGGAACGGTCGGCGATGGGCGCCGTGTACGCGAACGAGGGCGCCTTCGTGAAGATGACGGACATCGTGGGCAGGGGCGGGGACCCGTCGAAGATGATCGTCGCCGCGATCGGGGAGTACCTGTACTGGAAGGTGCGGGGCGAGGGGACTGGGCCGGTGGACGTTGCCCATGGACGGTCCGCCGTTTTCGCTGACGAAACGGCCCCTTCGCAGGGTACTTCCGTCGATGAAAGGGCGAGTGCGACGCCGTCGCGCGTCCGGAAGGGGAACTGAGATGGCACATCCCAAGACACTGCAGGTCTTCCTGATGGACGGTGCACCCACCGGTCGGCTGAAGTGCACCCTCGACAACTGGACGGGCCTCGTCTACGTGGTGCCACGCACCAGTCTCAACGCGGACGGGCACCCCGAGGCGTTCGAAGGCACCGGTGTGTACCTGCTGCTGGGGCAGGACGCCGATTCCGGCGACGACGTCGTCTACGTCGGGCAGGCTGTCGGGCGGGCCAACGGCAACGGCATGGTAGGCAGGATCCGGGAGCACGTCCGGAGGGAGGCGCACGACTTCTGGAACCGAGCCATTCTCCTCTCCACCCTCGGGGACACCTTCGGTCCCACGGAGGTGACCTACCTGGAGCACTACTTCCACCAGGCTGCATCCACGGCCGGGCGCTTCACCGTGGACAACGCGGTGGCACCCTCCCAGGGCAACGTCACGCAGGAGAAGAGGGCCGAGCTGGAGGAGTACGCCGACAAGGCCAAGCTCCTGATCAGCGCCCTGGGGCACCGCGTCTTCGAGAGCGCCGACGGCTCACATGCCGCGGCCGCGGCGGGCCGGGCCACCCAGGCGCCCGAGGCGGCGCCGAAGCGCACCCTGTTCACCATGACGGTCAACGGCGTCAGAGCCCAGGGACACCCGACGCCGGACGGGTTCGTCGTCCTGCGGGGCAGCGGCCTCATGGAGGGGTTGCGGCCCAGCGCACCCCCCGGTGTCCGGGCGGGCCGGGAGCGCTTCGCCGACCACATCGGTCCCGATGGGGTGCTGACCGAGGACGTCTCCTTCACCAGCTCCTCGGCCGCGGCCGGATTCGTGGCCGGCGGGAGCATGAGCGGGCCGTCCTCATGGCGGGCGCCGGATGGGCGCACCCTCGGCGAGGTCGAGGCCGCCTCGGCCGCGCCGGAGCCCATGGAAGACGACGCCTGATGAGGACGCGGCCGACCGCTTTGGATGCCGCCGTCGACCATCCGCGGGGTGCCCAGAGCGACGCCCAAGGACCGGGGACGGGGCGCTCCGGGTCGTTGACCGCGAACGTCATGACCGTCGCGGACGCACTGCGCGACCCTCGTCTCCGTATCCCCGAGTACCAGCGGCCCTATACGTGGTCCACGACGAACACGGGGCAGCTCGTCGAGGACATCCGTCGCTTCCGTGCGGCCGCGTCCTACCGGATCGGCACCATGATCGTGCACCTCGAGGACGGCTGGCTGGACATCGTCGACGGCCAGCAGCGGTACATGACCTTCGCCCTGATCGCGCTCGCACTGCAGGAGGTCCTGGGCGACACCGCCGAGCGCGCCGAGCACCAGCGTGCGGCCCTGGACCGCGCGGCGGCCATCGAGCTGCCGCCGGGCCGCCGGGACGTGTCGGAGCGCCACATCGTCGAGAACCACCGCCTCATCCTGCAGACATTCCGGTCCTGGGACAGCACCGAGGTCGAGGACTTCGCGGACTACTTCCTGGACCGTTGCACGCTGGTGCGCCTGATCGTCAGCGACCTCGACGCGGCCTTCCAGATGTTCGACTCGCAGAACACCCGCGGCCGGGCGCTCCTGCCCACCGACCTACTGAAGGCATACCACCTCCGCGCCTATGGTGAGGCCACATCGGACCGGGCGGCGATCCTCGCGGCCGTGCGGGAGTGGGAAGCTACCCCGCCGTTCGAGATCCACCATCTCTTCTCGCGTCTGCTCTATCCGATCCTCCGCTGGAGCGCCGGTGAGTCCCTGCCGCGCGACGGCTTCACCGCGTCCCGGATCGGAGCGTTCAAGGGGATCTCCGCGGGGCCGACGGGCCTCGGCCGACTGCCCTGGGCGCACGGGCTTCTCATGGCCAAGGCCCACGTGGACGACTACAACGGGCGAAACGCCACGCTGATCGCGCACGGTGCCCTTCCTCCGCTGGAATTCCCGTTCCAGCTGACCCAGCCCGTCATCGACGGTGAGATGTTCTTCCGCCTCGTGCGCCACTACACCCGGCTCGCGAGGGACCTCGGCGTCTCCGCGACGGACGCGGAGCAGACCGCCGAGGACGACGCCCGTCGTGGGAGGGAGAACAGGCGATTCCAGACGATCACCCGGCTCGTCCGGGCCACCGGTACCGGCGCTGGCTACCGCTACACACAGGAGCTCTACGGAGCGCTGCTGCTGGCCTACGCGGACCGGTTCGGCGACCACGACATCGAGCGCGCCGCTCTCGTGCTCGCACGGCATGCCTTCGCATTGAGAACGCGGTTGACGCGGGTCTACCCGCGCTCCGTGGAACTTCACGCGCTGGGCCAGCACGGGGCGCCGGACCTGGAGGACCGGGTCAACCTGTTCCGCCTGATGAGGAGCAGCCTGGACCCCGCCGCCGTCACCGGGCGCGTGGCGGCCCTCCCCGGGCCGTACGTGGACGAGGCCTCCCCGGTGGAGCGTCTCTACTCGGACACGCCCTGGGACACGGAGGAAGCCCACGATGCAGACTGAGAAGCACTCGCCTGAAGCGCTGACGATCGAGGAGGTCTTCACCGCCGCCCGGCACTACCGGGTGCCGGTCTACCAGCGGGCCTACGCCTGGACGCAGGTCGAGATCTCGACACTGCTCGCGGACGTGCGCCGCGCTCGCCTCCGCTCGGAAAAGCCGGATACGCAGGGAGCCTCGTCCGACTACTACCTCGGCTCGCTGGTGGTGAACCGAGCCACGACTCCCGAGGGCGTGCCGATCGACGAGGTGGTCGACGGGCAGCAGCGCCTGACCACGCTGACGGTGCTGGCGGCCGTCGCGGAGCGTGTCATCCGAGCTGGTGTCCTCGACCCCCGGGTGTTGGCCGTCCTGGATTACGAAGGGCGCCCCGAGGCCGGGGAGGACCTCGCGACCCTCCGTCGTCGGGGCGCCCCCGCCGGGACGTCGTTCCAGGTGGACGCCATCGGGGTGGCCGTCGAGACGATCGCTGCGGCCTGCCGGCGGGCCTTGGAACGGCAAACCCCGGCAGACGATCAGGAGGTGATGTTCGACGGCGACGACCTCGCGTACCTCTGGAGGCATGTCCGGTTGCTGCGCACCGAACTTCCGAAGGGCACGGACCTCAACCACTATTTCGAGGTGATGAACACCCGCGGTGAGCAGCTCGCCAAGCACGAGATCCTGAAGGCCACATTGATGCGGCCTCTCCAGGACGCCACGGACCGGAAGGTGTTCGCGCACGTCTGGGACGCCTGCGCCGTTCTGGACCGCCACATCCAGCTCCAGTTCTCGACGGAGCGGCCGAAGGATGGCGGTGAGGCGGCAAGAGACGCCGTCTTCGGCGGGTCCTGGTCGGCCCTCCTCACGCGGGATTTCGCGTCGCTGCGGGCAGCTCTCGCGCCGAGCCAGACCGCGATGGCGTCGGGCGCCCGCACCATCATTGGGGTTCTGCTGGCCGCCGGGCAGACCGCCGTGGAGTCCGGGCCCTCGTCCGACCAATGCCAGGACGACGCCGATACTGGCGCCTACGGGACCATCGTCGACTTCCCGAACTTGCTGCTGCATGTGCTGCGCGTGATGCAGGAGAAGGGTGAGGGGGCCGAGCCAGGCCTGCCACGGTGGGGCCAGGACTCGACGGGGGCCGTGCGGCTCGAGGACGGCTCCCTGCTGGAGCAGTTCGCCCAGCACGGCCAAGGCGACGCGGCCTGGTCTCAGCGGTTCCTCGTGACGCTGCTCCGTATGCGCCTTCTGCTGGACACCTATGTGATCAGGACTCTGGCGACGACGGGAACACAGGCGGACGAGGAGAACTGGGTGCTCAGCCGAGCTCAGAAGCTCGAGACGGAGTCCGGCGAGCGCTCTCCGCGCCGGCGGCTGGGTGTGAAGAACACCTTCCAGGATCCGCAGGTCCAGGACGCCGTCCGGAACCTTCAGGCCATGTTCCAGGTCACCGACACGCGCCGCACGTCCAAGTACTTCCTGTACCGCATCCTGCGATGGCTGGATGCGCAGCCGGAGGACGGTGTGGACGGCGTGGCGTTCCAGCACATGCTGGAAGATCTGGCGCGGGAGCGCCTCCGCGCCTATGAGGCGGACAAGACCTGGGATGCCGGCGTCAACGTCCCCAACTTCGTCTTCAACGCCCTGGACTACATCCTCTGGGACGCAGGCCGGACATCGCCCATGGAACGGGAACATCTGCGGGAGCCCCTCAGCGATGTCGAACAGGAGGTGCTCCGCAGGCGCGCCGACGCCTTCCGGTTCCGGTACCGAACCTCGGTGGAGCACTTCTACCCCGTGGTTCCGGGTGAGGAGCAGGAGGCCTTGACCGCGGAGGACGTCAACCGTTTCGGGAACCTGTGCATCATGGGCCGACGCGAGAACTCCCAGCGGAACAACCTGATGCCCGTATCGAAGGTGAAGCAGTACTCTTCGGACGAGCAGAGCCTCAAGTTCCAGCTCATGGCCGGCATCCTTCACGCCGAGGGCGACTGGGACGTCCCTCAGATCAAGGAACACGGGAACAGCATGCGGCGGGTGATCCAGGAGTGGCAGGGCAAGCGGCCCTGACACCTCGGGACGATCTGGCCTCAGGGCCCCCGTTACGCTCGCCCCATGAAGATCGGTCTCCGCAAGCCCAGCCTGAAGAAGTCCATCAAGGCCCGCACCACGGGCCGCGCCAAGCGTGCGATCAAGCGCAAGGTCATCCCCGGCTACGGCCGCAAGGGGATGGGCTGGCTGCGCGATCCGAAGCGCGCCGCCTACAACGCCGTCTACCGGCGCACCACGGTCGGCCTGGGCGACGTCCTGAAGATGTTCAAGTGACCTCCACGCCCTCGCGCACCTGACCGGGGTCGGCCCGGTGGAGGCGCGTCGTCGGCCTGGCCGCTCACGGCCCGGTCCGTGGCCCGCCGCTCACCGCCCCTCACCGGCCCGCGAAGGCCTCCACCCGCCGCACGGCCTCCGGATGCTCGGACGCCGCCGCGATCGACGCGGCCTCCTGCCGCACGTGCGCGCGCAGCGCCTCGACGTCGGCCCCGCGCGTCAGCGCCTTGGTCGGCCCATAGGTGTGCGCCGGACCGGCCACCAGTTCGTCCTCGAGCTCCGCCAGACGTGCCGCGAACGCGTCGCCGGCCGCCGCCTCGGTCGCCAGGCCCCACCCC
>NZ_JBHNYP010000038.1:0-15335 GCF_054960655.1 Micrococcus sp. PSi08
TGGACGCCTACAAGGGCCGCAACGTCATCGAGCGTCAGTACGCTCACCTGAAGCAGTGGCGGGGTCTGGCGACCCGGTATGACAAGTACGCGATCATCTACAGGGCCGCTGTGGTCCTGAATGCTGTGATCGCATGGTCCAAACGATTGTCAGACATGCCCTAGGGCTTCGATGACCGCGGCCTGGCTGGGCGTTGCCGGGTTCGTGGCGGCCTCTCGACGCACCGCGTCGCGGATCGCTTCGGGCACTCGCACGTTCAGGGCCACGGTCGGCGCCCCACGCCGCGCCAGGGGCGCATACCCACCGGCCGGGTCCGAGGTCGTTGCCGGTTCTGCGGGGATCACCGCTCCGGGAGCCGGGGTCTGGGGGGCCGGGGTGGGCTTGCGTCGCTGTGCTCGCAGACTCAGGTCGGGCTCAAGCTGCTTCTCGTTCATGCGGTGATCCTTTCGAAGATGAGGCCGGCCAGGTCGGCGTAGGCGGAGGCGACGGGTTCGCGCTTCTCATAGTGGCCCAGCCAGTCGCAGGCCAGACGTGCACCGGGGACGATGGAGCGGGCCGGCACCAGGGGGGTGAGCAGCAGCCCGGTCTCGCGCAGCTCCCAGCAGGGCCATGGACTGTTTGAACGCGGCCACGCTGCGGCAGGCTCCGTGCACCCCGACGCAGTCGTCCGAGGCGGGGCGGGCCGCATAGATCACCCGTCTGCGGCGGTGAACGCGTTGGGGGTCAACGGCCCGCCCTGACGGTCGGGGCAGTGGACGACGAGCTGTGGATGCCGCGAGCGAGACGAAGGGCGGGGGCTTCGCGTCTCCGCCTCTATCGTCGGGTCCCCGCGCCCTCCGGCCGACCCCATCCATGACGGCGCGGGGCTGCCGGCGTTCCGGACGGGCCCGGTTGACCGGCCTGCGATCACCCCACCGGCCCCGGGGACAGGGTCCACGTCGAGAGCAGCCGACCCAGCAGGCAGCCCCGCCCGGCCACCCTCAGTCCCGTGGCGTGACCGAGCGCAGCGCGAGCTCGGTGAGGACGGCCGCCTCGAGGGCCTCGCGTCCCTTGTCCTCTCGGGATCCGGGCAGGCCCGCCCGGTCGCGGGCCTGCTGGTCGGTGTCCACGGTGAGCACGCCGAAGCCCACGGGAACGCCGGTGCGCACCGAGACCTCCGTCACGCCCTGGGTCACGGACTGGCACACGTAGTCGAAGTGCGGGGTGTCCCCGCGCACCACGACGCCCAGGACCACGACGACGTCGAATCGCTCCGCCAGCCGCGCCGCGGCGACGGTGAGCTCGACGGTGCCGGGCACGCGCACGAGCACGGGTTCCAGGCCCAAATCCGCCGCGGCGGCCTGCGCCCCGGCGATCAGCCCGTCCATGATCTCCGTGTGCCACTGGGCGGCGACGATCGCCACGTTCAGGCCGCTCGCAGCGGCGGGGTCGGGGGTGAAGGTCGGGGCTCCGGCGCCGCTCATGGGGTGTCCTCCTGGTGGGTGGGGTGGGTCGGGTCGGTGGTCGGGTCATCGGCCGGCGTGGCGGGGCCGCCGGTGGCCGTCGGCGGTTCGAGCACGCGGTCCGCCAGGGCGTGGGCCATGCGGTCCCGCTTGGTGCGCAGGTAGACGACGTTGTGCTCGGTGACGGGCGTGGGGGCCGGGACACGCTCGACGACGTCGATGCCGGCCGCCCGCAGCCCCGCGACCTTCGCGGGGTTGTTGGTGACCAGGCGGATGCGCCGATGGCCGGCGGCCGTGAGGACGGCGGCGGCCCCGGCCCAGTCGCGCGCCTCGGCGGGCAGACCGAGGGCGAGGTTGGCCTCGACGGTGTCCATCCCCTCCTCCTGGAGCCGGTAGGCGCGGATCTTGTTGGCCAGGCCGATGCCGCGTCCTTCGTGGCCCCGGAGGTAGAGGACGGCGCCGCCCTCGGCCGCCGCGCGGGCCAGGGCGTCCTCGAGCTGGGGGCCGCAGTCGCAGCGCAGGGAGCCGAGCACGTCGCCGGTGAGGCACTCCGAGTGCACGCGGACGGTGAGGGGACGCTCCGGGTCGGTCTCCCCCGCCACGAGCAGCAGGTGCTCAGCCCCGGTCTCGGCGTCCACGTGCACGCTCACGCGGAACAGGCCGTGCCGGGTCGGCAGGGTGGCCTCGGCGGGGACGGCGGTCAGGGTCGGCGTCGTCTCCTCCAGGTGGGCCACGAGGTCCTCGATGGAGATGAGCACGAGGCCGTGCTCATCGGAGAACTCCCGCAGGGCGGGCAGGCGCATCATGGTGCCGTCGTCGTGGACGAGCTCGGCGATGGCGGCCACGGGCGCGACGCCGGCCAGGCGGCACAGCTCGACGCCGGCCTCGGTGTGGCCGCGGCGGGCCCGGACGCCGCCGGGGACGGCGCGCAGGGGGAACACGTGACCGGGCCGGGTCAGGTCACCGGGGGCGGCACCGGGGTCGGCGAGCACGCGGAGGGTGCGGGTGCGGTCGGCGGCGGAGATGCCGGTGGTGACGCCGGCGGCGGCGTCCACGCTCACGGTGTAGGCGGTGCCCTTGGGGTCCTCGTTGACGGTGGTCATGGGCGGCAGGGCCAGGCGGTCGGCCAGGCCGGCCGGCAGGGGCGCGCAGATGACGCCCGAGGTGTGGCGGACGGTGAAGGCGGTGACCTCGTCGGTGGCCAGGGCGGCCGCGTAGATCAGGTCGCCCTCGTTCTCGCGGTCGGCGTCGTCCACGACGACGACGGGCCGGCCGGCGGCGATCGCGGCGATCGCCGCGGGGACGGGGTCCAGACGGATGTGCTCGCTCACGGGCGGGCCTCCTCGGTGGGTGCGGCGGGGGCGGACGGGATGAGCGCGAGACGCTCGGCGTACCGGGCGAGCACGTCGGTCTCGAGGTTGACGCGGTCGCCCGGCCGCAGGGCGCCCAGGGTGGTGGCCTCGAGCGTGGCCGGGATGATGCCGACCTCGAACCAGTGCGCGGCCGCGCCCGGGTCGGAGACGGCGGTGACGGTGAGGGAGACGCCCTGCAGGGCGATGGCCCCCTGCGCGGGGACGTAACGCGCCAGGCGGGCGGGCAGGCCGATGCGCAGGGTGGTCCAGGCCCCGTGCGGGGTGACCGCGAGGACCTGGCCGGTCCCGTCCACGTGGCCCTGGACCACGTGCCCGTCCAGGTGGTCGGTGGGGCGCAGACAGCGCTCGAGGTTGACCCGGTCCCCCGGGGCGCGGTCGCCGAGGCTGGTCATCCGCAGCGTCTGGCCCATGAGGTCGGCACGGAACACGCCGGGGCGCCCCGTGGGCTCGTCGAGGGCCGTGAGGCACACGCCGTCGACGGCGAGCGAGCCGCCGGCGGGCAGCCCGTCGAGGGCGCCGCCGGCGTCGAGGGTCAGCAGGGCGGTGTCGGCGGCCGCGTCGTGCTCGAGGGCGACGACGGTGCCGAGATGGGTGACGATGCCGGTGAACACTCAGTCCTCCTGGAAACGGGTCGGGGCGGGGGCGGTGGGCAGGCGCGGGGCCGGCACGGGGCTCAGGTGGGTCCAGACGTCGTCCCCGAGGGCACGGACGGGGCCACCCTCCGCGGGGTCGGGGTGCCAGCGCAGTGCCTCGGACAGCGTGGCGACGTCCAGGCCGGCGACGGCGGCGCGGCCCGGGCCGAGCAGCAGGGGCGCGGTGTAGACCATGAGCTCGTCCACGAGGCCGGCGCGCAGCCACGCGCCGAGCACGCGGGGCCCGCCCTCGATGAGCACGTGCTCGGCACGGCGGCCGTGGGGCCAGGGCCCGGGATGGGCGGCGAGCGCGGCGAGGACGGCGTGCGGGTCGTGGTCGAGGACCTCCAGCACCACCGGGTGGGTGCGCAGGGCGGCGCCGTCGGGCACGGGCCGGTGACCCTGGACGACGGGCACGGGCTGGTGCGCGAGTTCGGCGCCGACGGCGTCACGGGCGGTGAGGCGGGGGTCGTCGGCCAGGACGGTCCCCGTGCCGACGACGATGGCGTCGACGCGGGAGCGCACCTCGTGGGCGTGGACGCGGGAGTCCGGGCCGGTGATCCACTGGCTCGTGCCGTCGGCGGCCGCGGCGTGGCCGTCGAGGGACTGAGCGAGGTGCCCGGTCACCCACGGACGGCCTGCGTCGCGGACCTCGCGCCAGCGGGCGGTGAGCGTGAGGGCGGCCGTCTCGCCGGTGGGGCCGGTGACGTGCACCCCGTGCGCGGCGAGGCGGGCCGCGCCGCCGCCGTCGTGACCGGTGGGGTCCGCGACGGCGTAGCGCAGTGCGCCGATCTCCGCGTCCAGGACGGCCTGGGAGCAGGGGCCGGTGCTGCCGGTGTGGTCGCAGGGCTCGAGGGTGACGTGCAGCGTCAGGCCGGCGGGGTCGAGGGCGGCCAGGGCCGGATCCGCGGCGCGGGCGGCCCGCCAGCGGGCGAGGGCGTCGACCTCGGCGTGGGCGGTCCCCCGTCCGCGGTGGTGGCCGACGGCCAGGACGCGGCCGGCCTCGTCGGTCAGGACGGCCCCGACGAGGGGGTTGGCGCCGCGCACACCGCGCAGCGCGGCGTGGACGGCGAGGTCCATGGGGTCGGCGGGCGGGGTCTCGGCGGCGCTCATCGGGCGACGTCCCCCTCGGGGCCGTCGGGCAGCAGCGTCTCCACGGCGGGCTTGTCCCGGTCTGTGGCGCGCAGCCACACGAAGAAGCCGATCAGGGTGAAGGCGCCGTAGAAGGCGTACATCACGGCCGAGGCGTAGTAGCCGGTGCTCCACAGCAGGGGCACGCCGACGACGTCCACGGCCACCCAGATCAGCCAGAACTCCACCCAGCCGCGCGCCATGCCGTAGGTCGCCAGCAGCGATCCCACGAACGTCCAGGCGTCCGCCCACACCGGCTCCCACGAACCCAGGGCGCGGAACACGGGGGTGAGGGCGACGGTGCCGACCGCCATGGCCGTCACGAGGAACACGCGCCCGCGCCAGCCGGCCCACTCCGGGGTGATGGCGGGAGCGTCCTCGGCGTGGCCCCGGCGGGCCTGACGCCAGCGCGCCCAGCCGTAGACGGAGACGGCGATGAACATGACCTGTCGGCCGGCCTGGCCGAGCAGGGTGGCGTGATCGGCCCCCGTGAACAGGGAGGCGAGGAAGACCGTCAGCAGGATGAGGTTGCCGAGGATGCCCACGGGCCAGGCCCAGACCCTGCGCGCCATGCCGCCCAGGGCGGAGGCGAGGCCGAAGACGTTGCCCAGCACCTCGCGCATGAGCAGGCCCCCGCCGGCGACCGGGATGGTCCAGTTGAAGGCGTCCACCAGCCAGTCCATGACCGTGACGCCACCTCCTCGGATCGGGACTCCGAGGGGTGCGCTCCGCAGCCCTCCCGCGCAGGGCGCGGAACGGCTCCGCCGCGTGCCTCTCCCATCCCGACTGTACGGTCGGCACCGGAATTCCACCGGTCAGGCCGCCCGGCACCGCCTCGGATGAGGACGGGCCGCGCGGTTAGCGGGCTGTCACCGCCGGTGCGGACTTCCACCGCATCTCGGAGCACGTTGCTGTCCAGCAGTATCGCACGCCCGGCCGGCCGCGCATGCCGGACGTCACCGGGCGACGTCCGGCGCGGCGGCCGGGCGACCGCGTCGCCGGGCTCAGTGGCAGGCGCGGGCGGCGGCGGTGCGCAGGCCGACGAGCGCGGCGTCGGGGTCCTCGGCGCCGAACACCGCGGAGCCGGCCACGAACACGTCGGCCCCGGCCTCGGCCGCGCGTTCGATGGTCTCCCGGTTCACGCCGCCGTCGACCTGGAGGGCCAGCGGGGCGGGCCCGCCGTCGAGGGCGCGGCGGGCCCGGCGGATCTTCGGCAGCACGACGTCGAGGAACGCCTGCCCCCCGAAGCCGGGCTCCACGGTCATCAGCAGGAGCATGTCCAGCTCCGGGAGCATGTCCAGGTAGGGCTCGACCGCGGTCGTCGGCCGCAGCGCCATGCCGGCCTTCGCTCCGGCCGCGCGCAGCTCGCGGGCCAGTCGGACGGGCGCCGCCGACGCCTCGGCGTGGAAGGTCACGGACTCGGCCCCCGCCTCCGCGTAGCCGGGCGCCCAGCGGTCGGCGTCCTCGATCATCAGGTGGAGGTCCAGCGGCAGGTCCGTGGCGCGTCGGATCGCCTCGACCACGGGCAGGCCGAGGGTGAGGTTCGGGACGAAGTGGTTGTCCATGACGTCCACGTGCACCGCGTCTGCGCTGGGGATGCGGGCCAGCTCGTCGGCGAGGCGGGCGAAGTCCGCGGACAGGATCGAGGGGTGCAGGCGCGGGGCGCGGGCGGTCATGGGCGGGTCCTCTCGGTCAGGCGCCGGGGGCGCGCAGCAGGGCCAGGAACATGGCGTCGGTGCCGTGCCGGTGCGGCCAGAGCTGGGCCGTGCGGGCGACCACATCGGCCGGCTCCGGCGCGCCGGCGGGTTCGGCCTCGTCCAGGCGCAGGTCGTCGAGCGCGACGGCGTCGAGGGCGGTGCGGGCGTCGAGCAGCTCCAGCTCGGGGTGGCGGCGCACGAGGTCCTGGACCTGGACGACGGTCTCCGCGACGTGCGGGGAGCAAGTGACATAGGCGAGCACGCCGCCGGGGGCGAGGACGGAGACCGCCGCGTCGAGCAGCTCGGCCTGCAGGCCGGTGAGCTCGGCGAGGTCGGCCGGGGTGCGGCGCCAGCGCGACTCGGGTCGGCGGCGCAGCGCACCGAGGCCGGTGCAGGGGGCGTCCACGAGGACGCGGTCGAACGCCGGGGCCGCCTCGGGGGCGTCGGCGATCGTGCGGCCGTCCCCGGCCCGGACGGTCCAGGCTCCGGCGGGCACGGCGGCGAGTGCCTGCCGGACGAGGTCGGCGCGGTGCGGGGCGACCTCGTTGGCCACGAGCGTCGCACCCCGCTCGGCGGCGAGGGCGGCCAGCAGGGCCGCCTTGCCGCCGGGGCCGGCGCACAGGTCGAGCCAGCGCTCGGCCCGCCCCTCGGCCGCGGGGACGGGTGCCTGGGCCAGGGCGCGGGCGGTGAGCTGGGAGCCGGCGTCCTGGACGCGGAGCACGCCCTCGCGCACCCCGGGCAGACGGCCGGCGTCGCCGCCGGAGTGCAGGGCGGAGTCCGGGGCCAGCGGCCCGGGTTCGGCGCCGTCGTCGAGGGCCGCGGCGAGCGCCTCGGCCCCACCGGCCACGGGCAGGGCGACGAGGTTGACCACGGGCGGGGCGTTGTCCGCCTCGAGCAGGGCGGCCAGCTCGGCGTCGCGGTCGGCGATGTGGCGGGTGCCGCGGTGAGCGGCCAGGGCCTGGCGCAGCGCGCGGACGATCCACACGGGGTGCGAGGTGCGGACGGCCAGGGCGGCGTCGCCGCCGTCGGCGGGGGCGACGTCGGCCAGCCACTCCTCGAGGGGGCGTTCCGCGACCCGACGCAGCACCGCGTTCACAAACCCGGAGGCGCCGGCCCCGATCTCGGCGCGCACGAGGGAGACGGTGGCGTCGAGGGCGGCGTGGGCGGGCACGCGCATGCCCAGCAGCTGGTGGGCGCCGAGCCGCAGGGCGTCGAGCACGGGTGGGTCGATCTTCTCGAGCGGGCGGTCCACGCAGCGGGTCAGGATCGCGTCGTACAGGCCGAGCCCGCGCAGGGTGCCGTAGGCGAGTTCGGTGGCGAAGCCCGCGTCGCGCCGGTCGAGGCGGGCCTGGCGGATGCGCGCCGGGAGGACCAGGTTCGCGTACGCGTCCTCCGCGTGGACGGAGCGGACCACCCCGAACGCGACGCGGCGCGCCGGGTCGGCGGTGCGGGAGCGCTGTGACGGCGCCTGCGCCGAGTACTTCCGCCCGGCGCCGGAGCGACCCCGGTTGCGGGTGCGCCCCTGCGCGTCGCGGCGGTCCTGGGCGTCCGGCCGGGGTGCGCGGCCGCGTTCTCCGCGGGCCCCTCGCTCGCCCCGGCCCTGTCCTGCCTGTCCTTCGCGGCTCATGCGCGTGCCTCCTCGTCCTGTGCCGCGGCGTTCCGCGCGGCCTCGCGTGCCGCCGCCCGGGCGGCGGCCTCCTGGCGGGCCTGTTCTTCGTGGTGGGCGAGCGCCTCCCCGGCCAGCAGCGCGGCCCCGGCGGCGGCGCCGCGCGCCCAGTCGGCGGCCGGCATCAGCTTCCTGCCCGCCGGCTGGACGCGGGAGAGCCGGACGGCCCCGCCGGCCGTGCGCAGCCAGGCGGCCTTCGCGGCCACCAGGATCTGCCCGGGAACCGCGGCGTCGAGGGCGGAGGGCCAGCCGTCGTCGCCGGCGCGGACCGGGGCGACGCCGTCGAGCTTGAAACGGGCCGGGGCGGCGCCGTCGTCCGCGGTCAGCCAGCCCCAGGCGCCGGGCTCGGGGGTGACGCCGTTGATCCGGGCGGCCACCTCGGCGGCCGGGCGGGCGGGGTCCACCAGGCCGTCTGCGGCCGTGAGCTTCGGCGCGTGGGAGGGTTCGCCGCGCTGGGGCGTCGCCGTCGCGGTGCCGGCCGCCAGGCGGTCGAGCACGTCGATCACGAGCGGACCGCCGCGCTCGGCGAGGTCGGTGAGCACGGCCCCGGCGGTCTCGTCGGCCGCGACGGGGCGGGTGAGCCGGGCGAAGACGGGGCCGGTGTCCAGGCCCTCTTCGAGCTGGAACACGTCGGCGGCGATCTCGGTCTCCCCGGCCATCACGGCGCGCTGGACGGGGGCGGCGCCGCGGTAGGCCGGCAGCGCGGAGAAGTGCAGGTTGAGCCAGCCGTGGCGGGGGATCTGCAGGGCCTCGGCGGGCACGAGCGCCCCGTAGGCGACGACGACGGCCACGTCTGCCTCGAGCGCCCGGATCGCCTGGAGGGCATCGGCGCCCTCGGGTCCGCGGAGTCGGTCGGCCTTGAGCACGGGCAGGCCGGCCTCCTCGGCCACGATCGCGACCGGCGACGGGGTCAGCACCCGCCGGCGCCCGACCGGGGCGTCCGGCCGGGTGAGCACGCCGACGACCTCGTGGGGCGAGTCGAGCAGGGCGTGCAGCACGGGCACGGCGGTCTCGGGCGTGCCGGCGTAGAGCACGCGCAGGGGCGTCGGGGCGGTCATCGGGCGGCTCCTGTTCCGGCGGCGGGGGCGGCGGGGGCGCCGAAGACCGAGCTGACGGCGGCCGCGCGCTCGGCCCCGATGCGGCGAGCGGCGTGGTCCACCTCGCCGGCGCGCATGCGGCGGCGGGCCTCACGGCGTTCCTCGCCGTCGAGGCGGTCGACGTAGAGGATCCCGTCGAGGTGGTCGGTCTCGTGCTGCAGGCAGCGGGCGAGCAGGCCGGTCCCCCGGTGCTCCACCGGGTTCCCGTCCACGTCGGTGCCGCGGACGACGGCCTCGGCGGCGCGCGCCGGGTGGTAGCGCAGCCCGGGCACGGACAGACACCCCTCGCCCGGCTCCCGCAGCGCCTGGCCGGCGGTCTCGAGTACGGGATTGACCACGTGCCCGGCGACGCCGGCGACGTCGAACACGAAGACGCGCAGGCCCACGCCCACCTGGGGCGCGGCCAGGCCCACGCCCCCGACGGCGTGCATCGTCTCGATCATGTCCGCCACGAGGGCGCGCACATCCGCGCCCGGGGGCACGGGCGACGCGGCGGTGCGCAGGACGGGGTCGGGGATGGTGCGGACGGGCAGGACGGTCACGCCGTCACCCTATCGCCGCCCTCGGCAGACGCCGGGCGCGACGACGACCCGTCGGGCGCCACGTCCGGGGCGGCGTGGGAGCCGCCGCCGAACGCCGCGGCGCGCACGGCCTGCAGGCCGGTGGCCGCCGACACCGGGACCGACGGCGGAGGGGGGCCGATGACACGGAGCGCGGGGCCGGCGTCGTCCACGGCCTGCGCGTGCTTCCAGACCTGGCGCAGGGCCCAGAACTTGTGCCAGTGGCGGGGCAGCACGCCCGGGTTGGCCTGGTGCACGGCGACCTCGGTCTCCCCCAGGGCGACGCCGAGCAGCATCTCGGCCTGGCCGTGCCGCCACTCCTCCCAGGTGCCGGCCTCGGGGTCCACCAGGGACTCCTCCGCCTTCAGGCCGGCGGTCAGCTGCATGACCACCTTGGGATCGAGCGCCTTGACCCGTCCGTCCCGCCCCGTGCCCTTCGTCTTGTAGTCGATCAGGCACAGCCGGCCGCCGATCCGGGCGACGAGGTCCAGCGTGCCCGCGTAGCCCACCGTGTGGTTCCAGACGGTGATCTCGGCCGCGATCGGCCGGACGTCGTAGAGGTCCCACCACTCGTCGAAGCGGTCCGCGTAGGCGCCCTCGCCGTGCTCGATCAGCCGGGCCCGGGCCTCCGCCATGGTGTGGGGGCGGCCGAGGGCGCGCTGGGCCACCTGCTCGGCGTAGTCGTGCACGCGGTCCCCGCGCTCGGCCGCGGCGTCCCGGTAGCGGGCGGCGGCGTCGGCGGACTGCCGGGCCACCTGCTTCAGGCGCGCCGCGGAGCCCACCGATTCCGCCAGGCGCGGATCCTGGGTCACGGACTGGGCCGCCATCCACCCGACCCAGCCGTCCAGGTCCGTCTTCTCCATGCCGATCACGGTGGTGATGGACGGGACCTCGGGCAGGCCCGAGAGGGAGCGCGCGTACATGCGTCCGTGGGGGGTCTGATGCGCGAGGCGTGGCTGGGTCATGGTCAGCCATTCTGGCAGGGTCCCCGGACCCCCGACGGGGTGGCCCGACACGCCTCCGGACGCCGATTTTGCATCCGGGCGGAGATGGCCTAGAGTTCTTTCTCGTTGGAAAACGCAGGTGAGCGGCTCGGACGAGCGGATCCCGGCGGCACCGACGCGCGGATGTAGCTCAGTTGGCTAGAGCGCCACCTTGCCAAGGTGGAGGTCGCGAGTTCGAATCTCGTCATCCGCTCGCTCAACCTTCACCCCTGGTCGGGTGGCCGAGAGGCGAGGCAGCGGCCTGCAAAGCCGTATACGCGGGTTCGAATCCCGTCCCGACCTCGCAGCCTTCTCCGACCGGGAGTGGCGGCATGTTCACCACCTCTTCGGAGGTGGACGAGCGCGATTGGCGCAGCGGTAGCGCGCTTCCCTGACACGGAAGAGGTCACTGGTTCGAACCCAGTATCGCGCACGGAGACGATCCGTGAGGATCGACTCAGGCGGATGTAGCTCAGTTGGCTAGAGCGCCACCTTGCCAAGGTGGAGGTCGCGAGTTCGAATCTCGTCATCCGCTCCCACACGAAGGGACCCTCCTGGCGGAGGGGCCCTTCGTCGTTCCGGGGCGTGCGGTCGGCCTCGTGCTCGGAGCACGGACGCCGACCGTCGGACGGGATCAGAGCCGCGGGCCGTCCACCCGCCAGTAGCCGCTGAACATGATCGCGCGCTTCGGTGCGATGCCGCGGCGGACGATCACCCGCCGCGCCGCCGTCGCGAGCGACTGCTCGCCGCACGCCCACACGTGGTCGCGGGGCGCGGCGGGGAGGTCCTCGAGGTGCGGCGTGAGCAGGGCGCCCGGCACGGCGTCTCCGCGGTGCAGGACCGTGAGCGTGGCGCCCTCCGGGACCTCGAGGGCGGGGACGTGGTCACGGCCGGGCACCTCCAGGACGACGTCCATCCGGCCCCCGCGCGGCGTGCGACGCTGCGCGGCGAGGGCGGCGGCGATGCTCGGGACTGCGGTCTCGTCCCCCACCACGAGGTGCGACTCCCCCGCCGCCGGCAGACGATAGGCGCCCGTCCCGGTGCGGAAGCCGGCGACGTCGCCCGGACGTGCGGTGCGCGCCCACGTGCCGGCGGGGCCCGCATGGTCGTGCACGACGACGTCGACGTCGATCTCACCGACGGAGGGCCGGTGCTCGGCGACCGTGTACCACCGCAGATCCGGCCGCACGTCCTCGGGGATCCGCCCGACCGCTCGCCGCGCATTGAGCGCCGCGGGATCGGGCATCACGAGCGCCCGCCCCGGGGGCGGGGTGAGCAGCCCGAAGTACTCGTCGCAGCCCTGCGGGGTGAACGTGCGGAACTCCTCCGCGGCGAACGTGAGACGACGCAGCCGGGGGGCGAGCAGCCACGTGGCGCGGACCGTCATGGTCCACTGCGGATACTCGTCGCGGTCAACGGGCATCGCCTGGCCGAGGGCCGCGAGCCCGCGGTAGGCCTTCATCTGCAGGGCCTCGACACGCGAGGGACGGGCGGCAGGCGGGGGGAGGACGGAGGAGCTCGTCATCCGGTCATCATAGGTGAGCCTCACCTTTGCTGGAGTCCTCCCTTTGAATACGTCACGTCATTGTTGCGTATTTGCTTTCTTAGGTAAGGCTTCCCTACTGTGCGGGACGTCCGTGGCGCACGCCGCCCGGAGCCGACGACCCCCTCACGGAAGGCCCTCCCATGCTCCCTCGCCTGTTCGGACTCGGCGATCCAGCCGCCTACCTCGACGCCACCGGCAGGGCGGCCCGGGTGGCCGTCGACACCGCCTACGACCGCGCGGGGGTCCACCCGGACACCCCGTCGACGCACCTGGCCGACGCCGTCGGCGCCGTCGACTTCTCGCAGCCGACGGGCAGCCTCGACGACGCCCTCGCCGAGGTCGCGGAGCTCTACGCCCACCAGACCACCGCCTACCACCACCCGCGCTATGCCGCTCACCTCAACTGCCCGGTCCTGCTCTCCAGCACCGCAGCGGACACCGTGCTCGGGGCGCTCAACACGGCGGTCGAGTCCTGGGACCAGGCCCGCTCCGCGGCGCTCATGGAGCAGCGGCTCCTGGCCGAGGTCGGACGCTGGTGCGGGTTCGCCGCGGGCGACGGCGTCTTCACCTCCGGAGGGTCGGCCTCCAACCTGCAGGCCATGACGCTGGCCCGCGGCCGCGCCGTGCAGCGTCTCACCGGCCACGCCGGGCTCGCCGACCTGCCCGCCGAGGTGCTCGGCTCGCTGCGCGTCTTCGTCAGCGCGGCCACGCACTACAGCATCGCCAAGGCAGCCGGCCTGCTCGGGCTGGGCCGCCACGCCGTGGTCGTCGTCCCCACCGACGCCGCCGGGCGCCTGGACCCCGGGGCCCTGGCCGCGGCGGTCGAGCGTGAGGTGGCCGCCGGTGCCGTGCCGATGGCCGTCGTCGCGACGCTGGGGACCACCGACCGCGGCGCCATCGACCGGCTGCCGGCCATCGCCGACGTCGCCGAACGCCACGGGATGTGGGTCCATGCGGACGCGGCCGTGGGCGGGATCCTCGCCGCGAGCGCGGCGACGCGCCACGAGCTGCCGGCACTGCACCGTGCGGACTCGGTGACGATGGACTTCCACAAGACGTTCTACGTGGGGCTGGCCTGCAGCGCGCTGGTGGTGCGGGATGCCGAGAGCCTGCGCCATGTGACGGTGCACGCGGATTACCTGAACCCGGAGGACAGCGTCCATCCGAACTTGGCGGATCGGTCGCTGCAGACGAGCCGCCGGTTCGATTCGCTCAAGCTGTGGCTGACGCTGCGTGAGCATGGGGCCGAGGCGGTGGCGTCCCTGTTCGCGGGGGCGCGCGAGCGCACGCGGCAGGCGTGCGGGATCCTGCGGGCCCGGCCGATGTTCGCGGTGCTGGAGGATCCGACGCTGGTGACGGTGCTGTTCCGGGTGCGGGCCGAGGGACTGTCGGAGGAGGAGTGCACGGCGGTGCAGGCGGCGATGCACCGGGAGCTGGTGGCCGGCGGGCGCGCGCTGATCGCGACGACGGTGGTGGACGGGGTGCCCCATCTGAAGTTCACGATCCTGAACCCCGCGGTCACCTCGGGCGAGCTGGAGGCGCTGGTCGACGTCGTGGAGGAGGCGGCGCTGCGGCACGCCGACGCGGTGCGGGCCGGCCGTCACCGGAGGCGCGGGGCGGGGCGGAACCGTCCGCATGCCCCGTCGGCCTCCGTGTCCTGCACGCTTCCCTCGTCGGCGGGACCCCGTCCGTCCGCGGCGCGCGTGGTTGAGCACGGAGAGCAGGTGTGCGCATGAGCCCGGCGTCCACGTCCCCCCGCCGCGTGCTCGCGATCGGGCTGGGCCCGTTCGACCTGAGCCTGGCCGCGCTGGCCCACCCGCTGCCCGACGTCGAGGTGGAGGTGGTGGAGAGCCGCGACGCGTTCGTGTGGCACCCGGGCATGATGCTGCCGGGCGCGCAGATCCAGGTGCCGTTCCTCGCTGACCTGGTGACGTTCGCGGACCCGACCTCCCCGTACTCGTTCCTGGCGTATCTCAAGGCGATGGGCCGGCTTCACCGCTTCTACATCCGGGGTTCCTGGTACCCGCTGCGGCGGGAGTTCTCGGACTACTGCGCGTGGGTGGCAGCCCAGCTGCCCGGCATCGCCTACGGGACCACGGTGACGGCGGTGCGGTGGGACGAGCAGGCGGACGAGTTCGTGGTGGAGGCGGCCTCCGCGGCCGGGACCAGCACGCACCGGGCCGACCACGTGGTGGTGGGCACGGGCACGGTGCCATCCCTGCCCGCGCCGCTCGCGCGCGTCGCGGAGGAGGCGGTCCGGGTCGGCGCGTCCCCCGTGGTGCACACGGGCGAGTACATGGGCCGTCGCGAGGACATCGTTGAGGCCGGGTCGGTCCTGGTGGTGGGCAGCGGTCAGTCGGCGGCGGAGTGCGCCCTGGACCTGCTGAACGCGGGCCACCCGGACCTCACGTGGGTCACGCGCTCACCCCGGTTCTTCGGCATGGAGGTCGGCCAGCTGACGCTCGAGCTGACCTCGCTGGACTATGAGCGGCACTTCGCCACTCTGCCCCGGGCGCGGCGGGATGAGATCAACGCGTCCCACCGGTCCCTGTACAAGGGGATCAGCGAGCACACGATCGAGGACGTCTACCACGCGCTGTACGAACGCCAGGTGGGTCCGCTGGACCCGGCCCGGCTGTGGCCGGGCACGTCGGTGGCGGACGCCCGCCTGGTCGCGGGCCAGGGCGCGCCCCGGGTGGAGGTCACCCTGCGCGATGAGGAGACCGGGGTGACCGCGCGGCACGTGGTGGACCGCGTCGTCGCGGGCACGGGCTACCGCCACCCGGACCATCCGTTCCTGGAGCCGGTGCGGCACCTGCTGCGCGTGGAGGACGGTCGGACGACGGCGAACGCGGACCACGCGATCGACGTGAGCGGCCGCCGGATCTTCGTGCACAACACCGCCGAACAGCCCCTGGGGCTCACCGGCCCGGACCTGGGCATGGCGGCGGAGCACAGCGGCCGCATCCTCAGCACGATCGCCGGCCGCGAGGTCTACGCGCAGGCCGAGTCGATCGCGTTCCAGGACTTCGGTGCCGTCGCGGCGGGCGTCCGGTGAGCGCCGTGACGCCGCCGCAGACCACCGTGGACGGTGCGGCCGCGAGCGCGGCCCGTCGTGTGGAGCTCCGTCCCGTGGGCGCGCAGGACCATCCGCTGCTGCACCGGTGGGTGACGTCCCCGCACGCCGTGTACTGGGAGATGACGGAGG